>JADGDM010000119.1 GCA_016744905.1 Sulfurimonadaceae bacterium
GGAGAAAATGCACTTATATTTGTATTTTTATATCTCTGGGTTATTATGGGTAATGGTATGCGTTTTGGTTTGAAATATCTATATTTTTCCCTTTTAATGGCGATTATAGGCTTTACAACAGTGATATTTTTAAATCCATTCTTTGCAGATCATTGGCAAGCCAGTGTGGGTATTTTCAATGTCATTTTAATTTTAAGTGTATTTTTTACAGTCTTGATTAAACGGCTTAATATGAATAATCGTTTGATAGAAAAGACAGCAGAAGCAAAGACAGAATTTGTTGCCAATATGTCCCATGAAATCAGAACACCATTGAATGCTATTTTAGGTTTTATAGATATCTTAAGTGCCAGTGAAAAAGATAAAAAACGTCTTGAATATTTCTTTATTATTAAAGATGCAAGTGCGTCGCTTCTAAGTATTATTAATGATATTTTAGATTTTTCTAAAATTGACAGTTTAAAATTAAAACTTGACAGTAGTAGTTTTGAAATATATACACTTTTTAATAATACAAATATACTTTTCACAGAACTTGCTTCTAAAAAAAATATCACTATGATTTTTGAATATGATAAAAACACTCCGCAATATTTTATTGGTGATGAAGTACGTTTGAAACAGGTACTTATAAACCTACTTTCAAATGCTATTAAATTTACACCTCAATATGGTGAGATTCGATTGGTGGTCCAGTATCATCAAGATAGAGATCTTTTAGAGTGTTGCGTTAGAGATAATGGTGTGGGCATAGCAAAAGAAGCGCAGACTAATATCTTTAATGCTTTTGAGCAAGCCGATAATACAACAACTAGGAAGTTTGGGGGTACGGGATTAGGATTAAGTATTGCGTCTTCGATTATTAAGCTGATGGATTCTCAGATGCTTCTTGAAAGCGTTGAGGGTGAATATAGTAAGTTCTTTTTTAGTATTCCATTTATTCATCCAAGCGAAAAAGTTTCTACATCTGAGGATGAGGTTGAGTTTTCTGAAACAAAAGAGCTAAAGGGAAAAATCTTACTTGTAGAAGACAACAAATCAAATCAGATGCTTATGGAGATCTATCTTGAGGAGATGGGACTTAATGTAGAGACTGTAGAAAATGGAGAAGAAGCAGTTAAATGTTTTAAAACAAACGAATACGATATGATTTTAATGGATGAAAATATGCCAATTATGAATGGAATAGAAGCTGTAAAATTAATGAGAGTGTATGAAAAAGAAAATAGTTTGACGATGACCACTATCGTTGCTCAAAGTGCTAAT
The DNA here is from genome assembly GCA_016744905.1 of Sulfurimonadaceae bacterium. GTDB lineage: Bacteria > Campylobacterota > Campylobacteria > Campylobacterales > Sulfurimonadaceae > BB10. The sequence goes on from JADGDM010000119.1 coordinate 1,267, forward strand.
GTTTTAAGTGAAGATATTGAGAGATTCTTGGAGTCTGGAATGAACGATACGATAGCCAAACCAATTGCAAAAGAGAAACTATCTCAAGTACTGGAGAGATATCTTTAGTTTAACTCTGTCCTGTCTATTGATTCAGTGTAGTTATCTTCATATCACTAAGGTTTGCAGGTTCCAAACAGATGATGTCTTTTATCTGCTCTAAATCCAGCAACATATTGTCTGCTTTGTTGTCCAATAGTCGTCCTGCGATTAGACCAGGAACGGCGACAACAAGGCCCAGTTGTGTGGTGAAAAGTGCTTGTGAAATTCCTCCTGCGATACCCCCTGATTGTGAAAAAAGTGAGGCACTTGCCAGCGAGTCAAAAGTTTCAATCATCCCGATTACCGTTCCCAGTAAACCTACCAGAGGCGCCGCACGTACAATGGTCATGATGATGACAGAACCTTGTTTGATATGACGTTCGTAAGCATCAAAAGCATCATCGATATGATAGCGCGCTGTCTTTGAGCAACCACGTGCATCTATCGCCAAACCTGTTGCGTGAATGATAGCGCGATCAATCAAGCCATCACAAACATCACGTTTTCCCTCCTGAAACTTACGAATGAGGGTACGGACACTCTTCTTCGAACCACGATTTAGCACATGATATCGGTAGCCTAAAGCGTACCATAAAATCATAATCATTACCGCCAATGGCCACATAACAAAGCCACCAGAATGCATATATTCTAGTGCTTGATCTAATAAAACAGTGAACTCTATATTTATCATGGTATCCCTATATATTTGAATAATAGAAGTATAAAAGTAGATGGTTACATGGTAATTACTGCTGTGTATCAGGGCTGTGTCGAAGTTGTTTTACACCAGTAACCAAAGCCCTAAAAACGT
>JADGDM010000019.1 GCA_016744905.1 Sulfurimonadaceae bacterium
AATCAGGCATAGCGCGCCAATACTATAGTGAAAATGAATTTAGCACACTCAGTAAATGGATGAGCCAAGAGTTTTTAAAACAAGATGTCAAAATAGCAAAAATTTATCACTGTCCACATCATCCTAGTATCTCAGGTACGTGTGACTGTAGAAAACCCAATCCTGGAATGTTACTCAGCGCGCAACGTGACTTTGATATCGACTTGGAAAACTCTATCATTATTGGGGATAAAGAGCGCGATATCGAAGCTGGGATTAACGCTGGACTTACAACTGCTTACCTACTTGATGAAACAAAAAAAGTAAGCAGTTCTAAGGCGACAAAAATTATTCATAGATTGGATGAACTGTTATGATGATATTAAATTTGGGTGGAACCTTTAACAAACGTTACAATCCTTTAAGTGGAGAGATGGAAGTTCCTGTTGATAATCTTGCAGTCGAGAAGATAGTAGAACATATTGACGCTGATATTGCATTGGCTGGTGCGATTTATAAAGATTCGCTGGATATGGATAGTGATGATAGAAAGATGTTGACCAGTATTATTGCGCACTCAACTGAGAAGAAGTTTATCGTTGTTCATGGCACAGACACCATGGAGAAAAGTGCGGAGTTTTTAGATACGGTTTTAGACGATCGTGTGATTATTATAACAGGGGCTATGGTACCTTTTGAGATCAGTGCGATGGAAGCGACGATAAATTTAAGTATGGCTATTGGTTATCTTGATGCCTGTGAAACAAATGGAGTTTATATCTGTATGAATGGTTATGTGAAACCTTGGAATAAAATTGTGAAAAATCGTACCAAAGGAAAGTTTGAACTTGTCTAAGGTTAGCTGTACACACTGTCATTTAGAATTTGATGAATCAGTAATGATTAAAGATGAAGCGCATTATTTTTGTTGTAAAGGTTGTCAGGGAATTTATCATCTTTTAGCGGATGAGGGTCTGGATAATTTTTATGAAAAAGTAGGCGATACAAAACTTACCCCACCGACAGAGCAGTTTGAAGACAGTGGAAATTTCAATTCGAGCGCTTTTTATGACCGTTTTGTGAAGACAAACCGTGAAGATTTTCAAGAAGTCTCTTTGATTATCGAAGGTATTCATTGCGCAGCCTGTGTCTGGCTCAATGAAAAAGCTTTACATAAGATGGACGGTATTGTAGAAGTGCATATTAACTACACGAACAATAAAGCAAATATTACTTGGGCCGATGAGGTGGTTAAACTCTCTAGTATTATTGATATGATTCGTGCGATTGGATACAACGCTTTTCCTTATGATCCCAGTTTACAAGAAGCGCATGCCAATAAAGAGCGTAAAGATTTTTATCTTCGTATGGCGGTGGCAACTTTTGCGTCTATGAATGTTATGTGGGTAGCAGTGGCACAGTACGCTGGTTACTTTACAGGTATTCGTGATGATGTTCGGTTTATTTTAAATATCGCCGAATGGGCACTATCAACTCCCGTTCTTTTTTATAGTGGTTGGATATTTTTTAGAGGTGCTTATTATGGACTGCGCAACAAAGTGGTCAATATGGACTTACTTGTCTCCACTGGAGCCGCACTTACCTATATATATTCGATTTATATCACCTTTGCGAACACTGGTGAAGCCTACTTTGATTCAGTGACGATGATTATTACTTTTGTTCTTTTAGGTAAGTTTTTAGAAGTACTCAGTAAAAAAAGTGCGGCAGATACACTGGATGTTATGAGTAAACATCTTCCCTCCGAAGTGATGGTCTTGCGCGCTGGAAACTTTGTAAATATCAATGTTAATGAAGCAGTAGCAGGCGATGTTATCCAAATAAAGTCAGGTGAAAAAGTAGCTCTTGATGGAGAAGTGTCCAAAGGTGAAGGAAGCTTTGATGAGTCAAATCTTTCAGGAGAGAGTGAACCAATTTTCAAAAAATTGGGAGATAAATTGCTCAGTGGAACCGTGAGTTTAGATGCCACACTTCAGTATAGAGCAGTCAAAGATTTTGCCCATTCAACACTTTCAAATTTGGTGACACTTCTTGAAAGTTCTATGGCAAAAAAACCGAAAATTGAACAGATGGCAAACAAACTTTCTGAACACTTTTCAACCGCCATTTTACTTTTGGCTTTTTTAACATTTCTCGTCTGGTTTTTACTTGGCAATCCTTTTGAGACCTCATTTATTGTCGGTATCTCAGTCATCGTTATCGCTTGTCCCTGCGCACTGGCCTTGGCTACTCCAGTGGCTACCTTAGTGGGCATAGGACTGGGGGCAAAACGTGGGATACTGTTTAAACAAGCTGCACAGTTAGAGACGATGGCAAATATTGATATGTTGTTACTGGATAAAACGGGCACACTCACTGAGGGTCGTCCTGATGTTCAGCGCGCCAGCTATCTCAAAGAGTTTGATAAGGCACTCCTTTTTTCATTGGCTTCAAGCTCCAAACATCCTGTCTCGGTAGGGATCAGTCGATATTTAATGATTGAACATGAGTTTAAAATGATTTTAGCGCTTGATGCGTTAGAGCAGATATCAGCGCGTGGGATGAAAGCAAATTATGAAAATCATATCTTGCTTGGCGGTAATGCAGAGTTGATGAGAGAAAATGGCATAAAAGTGGATGAAAACTCTGATATGACACTGTATTACTTTGCGATTAATGGGGAACTTTGTGCTATCTTAGAACTTAAAGACAGTATCAAAAAAGATGCGCTTGACTTGATAGAGAGTATGAAAAGTAAAAATATTGATGTGGTGATGTTGACAGGTGATCATGAGAGAGTTGCCAAAGAAGTTGCTGGCGCGCTGGGTATAGAAAATTATAAAGCAGCACTAACGCCTAAAGAGAAAGCTGATTATATATCGCACATGCACAATCAAGATAAAAAAGTAGTTATGGTTGGTGATGGGGTGAATGATATTTTAGCCTTAGCTCAAGCTGATATTGGGATTGCGATGGGCAGTGGTAGTGATATTGCTATTGATGTCTCGGATGTTGTTTTGATGAATGATTCATTAACCTCATTAAATGAGGCATTTAAAATCTCAACCACTACTTTTAAACTGATTAAACAAAACCTAGGTATCTCTTTGGTTTATAATGCAGTGACGATACCTTTGGCAATGGCAGGATATATTATTCCTCTTATCGCCGCAATATCGATGTCAATCAGCTCTCTTTTAGTGGTGGGTAACTCACTGCGTATTCGTTTGAACTGGAAAAAAGGATAATTTATGGACAGTTATATAATAGCTATGATGTTGGGTGCTTCTCTATTTTTAGGAGGCATCGCTTTGATTGCTTTTTTATGGGCGATAAAAGATGGCCAGTTTGATGATGAAGAGAAGTTTTTAAACCAAGCACTATTTGATGGTGAAGATGAACTAAATGAAGCAGTGGATATGGAAAAACGTAAAGAAGCATTAAAAAAGAAAAAGTATATGCCAGAATAAAATTAATTTGATGTTTTGTTAAATGAAGTGTTTAAATTTAAGGAATAGTAGAAATTAACTCTCGCAAGGAGAGTTAAAGAGGTTTTAAATAGTGACTATTTAAGACCTGCGATATAAGCAGAAACTGCTTCGATGTCAGCGTCAGAGTAAGAAGCTACTTGACCTTTCATTAAGGCACCCATACCTTTTTTGTTTGTTGTACCAGCTTTGTAACCGTGAAGGTCAGCAGCGATAGTTGCAGCGTCAACGCCACCAATATGAGCTGATTTACCAAGAGCAGCTTTTTCACCAGCAGCACCATGACATGCAGCACATTTTTTATATAGTGCAGCACCATCAGCTGCCATTACAGATACACTTGCTAGTAATAAAGCTAAAGCGATTTTTTTCATTGTATTCTCCGTTAGATTAGATTTCAACGGGTATTATATAAATAACTATCTTAAAGTTTATTGATTTATATCATCTGAGTAATTGTTAACCACTAATTTGGTAAAATACACACAAATTAAATTGAAGGCCATAAAATGAGATATATTGAAGATGATTTAAAAGATAAAACAGTACTAATTACAGGTGGTGCTGGTTTTATCGGTTCAAACTTGGCCTTTTACTTTCAAAACAATCATCCAGATGCTAAAGTAGTAGTTTTTGACTCTTTTCGTAGTGGAGAGATGCTTTCAAATGGTAATCTAAAAAGCTTCGGACACTTCAAAAATCTTTTAGGATTTAGTGGTGAAATTATTTCTGGTGATATCAATGATAAAGTAGCTTTAAAAAAGTTAGAAGAGGATTACACTTTTGATTATGTTTTTCATGAAGCAGCTATCTCGGATACAACGGCGTTAGAGCAAGATTTGATGATTAAAACCAATGTCAATGCTTTTAAAGACTTACTTGATATCTGTGTACGCCAAGGGGCTAAAATGATTTATGCTTCTTCTGCCGCAACATATGGTAATGCAGAGTCACCTCAAAGAGTGGGTCGTGAAAACCCAAATAATGTATATGGCTTTTCAAAACTCTCTATGGATCACCTAAGTGCGCAGTATAGAGAAAAAACAGATATTTCTATTGTAGGACTGCGTTATTTTAATGTATATGGAAAAGGTGAGTATTTTAAAAACTCAACGGCTTCTATGGTTTTACAGTTTGGTCATCAACTTTTAGCGGGTAAAAATCCTAAACTTTTTGAAGGCTCAGATAAAATCCTACGTGACTTCATCTATATAGAAGACATCGTCCAAGCCAACATCAAAGCGATGAACCCTTCTGAGGGTGGCGTTTACAATGTAGGCACAGGTAAAGCGCGCTCATTTCAATCCATCGTTGACATTCTTCAGCGTGAACTGGGCACAACAGCGACTTGTGAATATATCCCAAATCCTTTTATCGGCTCATATCAGTTTCACACCGAAGCAGATATTAAACTCAGTGTTATTGGTTTGGGTTACGCACCTGCGTATGAACTTGAAGATGGCATTAAAGCATACGTGTCAGAAATCAGACGTATTTACGAAGAAGAAGTTAAATAATGCAAGATCTTAGAGAATCTAGACCAAATATTTTAGTAGTCGGTGACTTGATGATTGATCACTATCTTTGGGGTTCATGTAATCGTATCTCTCCAGAAGCACCCGTTCAAGTTGTTGATGTGGCCAAAGAGACAACAGTCCTTGGTGGTGCGGGTAATGTTATCAATAATCTTATCAGTCTAGGTGCGAGTGTCAGTGTTGCTGGTGTTCTTGGTAATGACGATAATGGTAAAGAGCTCTCAATGATGTTAAAAAGCATAGGGGTTAAAACGGAAGGACTTGTTACTCAAAAGAATAGAAAAACATCTAAAAAAAGCCGTATTATCGCATCGAATCAGCAGATACTTCGTTATGACAAAGAGTCTAAAGAAGATATTGATGAAAATAGCGTAGAGAAAATTATTAAAGCGGTAAGTAAAGACCTTTTTCTTTATGATTTAATTGTTATCTCTGATTATGGCAAGGGTGTAGTACGTGATAGCTTAGCGCAAGCATTAATTAAACTGGCAAAAGAAAATGGTAAAAAAGTATTGGTTGACCCTAAGGGAAGTGACTATTCAAAATACAGTGGTGCCCATCTTTTAACCCCAAATAAAAAAGAGGCGATAGAAGCAACAGGCATCAATATTAAAGATGATGAGAGTTTAGAATGTGCACTGTTACAACTTAAAGAAGAGTGCGCGCTGGATATCTCTATGATAACACTCTCTGAAGATGGTATCGCCATTCATGATCGCGAAGTGGAAAAATATCCAACCGTTGCTAAAGAAGTCTTTGATGTAACGGGAGCCGGTGATACTGTCATCGCTTCTATTGCTTACGCGCTGAGTTCAGGGAAAACAATGGGTGAGAGTGTAACCTTTGCCAACTCTGCGGCGGCAGTTGTTGTGGGGAAAATTGGATCGGCTACGGTAACTTTGGATGAGATTGAAGTGTATGAGTCTTCACTGCATAAGTCAACGTCAGATGTGCATATTAAAACTTTTGATCAGATAGACAGTATTGTTAAACATGCAAAAGAGAATAATAAACGTGTTGTTTTTACAAACGGCTGTTTTGATATCTTACATGTGGGTCATGTGAAGTACCTTCAAGAGGCAAAATCATATGGTGATATTTTGATCGTAGGTCTGAATTCAGATGAGTCAGTCTCTCGTCTAAAAGGGCCAACACGCCCCGTCAATATTGCCGAAGATAGAGCGTATTTGTTAGCTGCGCTTGAAGCAGTGGATTATGTGGTGCCATTTGAATCAGACACACCACATGATTTGATTAAACTCATTGCCCCATATACCTTAGTAAAAGGCGGTGACTACGAAGGAAAAGCAGTCGTCGGAACAGAATTTGCTGATGAACTGAAACTTGTGGATTTTGTCGATGGCAAAAGCACCACCAAAACTATAGAGCGGATACAAGGAAGTACATGTTAAAAAAATTATCATTATTATTGGTAAGTGTAAGCGCTGCATTTGCGATGCATACTGCAGAATTAAATATTAACGAAACAGATATCGAAGCAAAAATCGATATGGATATGGGTCAGTACAATCAGCAACTCGAACCAGATACTGTTTTTATAGGTCTGCGTTATCTTAATGGAGATCCACGTAATAGTAACTATGCAGATATTGAAGATTACTTTGAAGCCTCTTTTCATGTACAAAATATGGTCGGTGATATTGAGTCATTAAAAATTGGTGTGGGCATTAAGGTCAATTATAACTCTATTCCTGGTGATAAAGCTTTTTATACTGTTCCTTTGGGAATGAACATCGAGTATGGTCTTCCAACACAAGATTTTATTCCGATGTATTTAGCGGCTGATGTTTATTATGCTCCTGAAGTACTCTCTTTTGGAGACGCAAAAAACTATTTTGATTATCGTGTGAATTTTGATGTAGAAATTATCGAACAAGCGCGTATCACTATTGGTTGGAGAGAAATTCATACGGATTACAACGAACGCAAAATTCGTCATAATCAATCAGCTTACGCTGGTATAAAGTTTAGATTTTAAATCTTAAGAGATTAGTTTTTTAATCTCTTCAATGACTTCGTCTGCTTTGATTTGTGTCATACACTCATGATGTTTCAGCGGACACTCTCTTTTCATACACGGACTACACTCCATCTCATGACGAATCAAGACACTCTTTTTATTGTTCCACTGACAGGTTTCTAAAAAACGAGTAGGGCCAAAAATAGCCGCGGTTGGAACTTGATACGCAGCAGCTACATGCATTGGACCACTATCATTGGTGACAAAAAGCGAAAGACCTGCGATGTGTGAACAGAGTTCATCTATGGTAGTTTTTCCTGCGATATTCTCGAAGTTGAGCGCACCCAATTTTATCAACTCTTCTTCGATGTTTTTTGCCATATCGACTTCTGTTGGACCACCAAAGATAACAATATCATAGTACTCACTAAAATAAGAAGCCACCTTGGCAAACTCTTGTGGGTACCAGCGTTTGGCTGAACCATAGGTGGCTCCAGGATTGATACCCAGTGTTGGTTTTTTAAATTCATGGGGTTTGATAAAAAGACGAAGCTCAGGCGTCTCTAAGGCACCTTTGTTGACTATGGTCTCTACCAGCGCGCTGTACTGCTGGACTAAATGGGTCTGTGTTAATTGTAAAGAGTAGTTTAACAACAGATCCGCATGCCATGACGCACGCGCAATGCTTATCTTTGCCTTGGTGAATTTTAAAAGTAAACTAGAGTGGATTTGATTACGAAAGCTGATGGCTAAGTCAAATTGACCTAGACTTTTTGCCAGCTTGCGTGTTGCGAGCACTCTAAAAGTACTTTTTTTAGTTTCATCAATAACAGCATTCACACAAAAAGGATGATGCTTTAAGGCTTGAATACTCACGTAAGAGCCGACAAATGTCAGTTTTGCATCAGGAAAATTTTCACACAATAGTTCGATAGCAGGTGTCGCCATGACAGCATCACCCAACCAATTTGGAAGAATAATTAAGACATTCATACTGTTTTTCTCAAAGTGAATTTATGTGTTGCGTAAAGTAGTAGCGTCACAATTGTTCCAAGCGTTGCTCCTGCGATAACATCGCTGAGGTAGTGTTGCATATATCCAATACGTGATAGTCCCATAATCACTCCATACGTGATAAAAGCAGGCCACCAACGTGGAAACATTAACAGCAGTGAAATTGCGATGGCAAAAGCTGTTGTTGTGTGACCTGAGGGAAATGAGGCGTAGACATAGTCACTTTTAAAAAACTCAAAAGTGTAGAGATCTTCTTCTCTTAAAAGACGTGGCCTAGTTTTAGCGAAAACTACTTTAAGAATATTTACAATGAGTCCAGAACTTACAATACTGATAAACAAAAAGCCAGCACGTGATCGCAGTAGTTCATTTTTATACCAAAACTTTGTGACGAGATAAAGCAGTCCAGTGACAATCAACCATGGTGTAGATACAGCGCCCTCAGTTAAGATACCACTGACAACATCCATTGTTCCCCCTACTTGAGGAAAGGTCCAGCGCGCTAGAGGGATATCAATAAAAAATGAGCTCAAAATAATGAGAGGGATATTGATTGCTAATAGTGTATAGATGATTTTTTTAATATTCACTTATTGCCTTCTTTGTATATAAATTGGAGATGCTCCAATATTGAGTTTTTCTGATCTGATAATTTTACCATCTTTACTAAAGGCATTGACCCCATTTTCAAGTTCGACCTCTTTAGAAGAGAGTGACCAATGCACTTGAATCAGATCATCGCCTTTTAAAACTTGTAAGTGGTGATAGTCACGTTCAATGTCGAGACGTAAAAATTGTGAATCTTGTAACATCTCAACCATAAATTTATAGGTATTGTAAGCCACAGTTTTACGAATACCTTTTCTATTGTCAATAAGACCATATCCCGGGGCGATAAGTTGATGCCAATAGACACGGTTGATCTGTTGAGAGGCAAAGGCAAAAAGATAATAACGCAACATATAATTGGCATAAGTCTCTTCATCAACACACTCATGTTCGCTTGTTGGGGCATATGGTGCGGTACCACTGAGTGGCCAGTTGGCCTCGGTGATGTAGATGTCATTGGAGCTTTTTTTACTCAAGCGATTGATGGCGCCAAGTAGAGAGATTTTGTCACTAAGGTTCATCCCCAGTTGAGTATTCTCTGGCGCGCCACGTCGGTCTACATAAAGCAGCGCAGAGATGGCGTCGTAATGAACTTTAAAAGAGTTAAACAGTGTGTGCATCGTAAAGTGAAATTCAAAATCAATAACTCCTGAACCAATGAGTCTGAGCTTTTTAAAAGAGGCATTACGCACTTTATACGCCACTTCGTAAAATTTCATATACTCTTCAACACTAAAAAATCCCCATTTGGCACGGTTAATGGTTGAACCTATTTGAAACTCATTGACTTGAGGTGAAAAGGCCTCGTAAACAGTGGTGATGTTTTTTTCAAAAAGTTTTAGGTCTTCGATGTTCTCTCTATCGTGTAAGACATTAAGTAAGATAGTGTGCTCTTTAAATTGAGCAAGAAACTTTTTATACTCATCAAGACGTTCCATCTCCCAAAGAGGAAAACGCACAATAATATTTCGTACACCCAGCGCGCTCAGTAGAGTAAGTGTCTCTTTGTCATCTTTATCGATGTTAACACCTAGTGCAAAAAACTTAGAGGTGTTGAATTTTGAAGCAGGTCGCACAAAGGGCATGGAAAGAATAGCAACAGGTAAAATAGCTAAAGATACTAAGGCTGTTTTTATTAATGAACCAAGGTTTTTCTTACGCATCTCTTTTTTATACGTACGGTCTTTGAGTTGATAAGGTTGATCGGAATCGTAATCCCAAGTAAAAGGTGCTTTCATAAGTGGCATTATAGTGTATTGTAGATTACATACAAACATTGAATTATCTGTTAATATACGAAAACTAAAGGGAGAGAGTATGCAGTTAAAACTTACCCACTCCAAGATGATTATAAAGGTCTAAAATGAAAATATTTACACTACTCTTTTTATTACTAAGTACGCTTTTTGCCGTGCGCGTTGAGTTTGAAGTTCTGGGTTCTGGGGGTCCTGAAATTGATGGGCGCGCTAGTGCTTCATATATCGTATGGATAGATGGGAAAGCCCGTGTCTTGATAGATGCAGGAAGTGGATCGATGTTGCGTTTTGAGCAAAGTGGTGCGCAGTTAGAAGACTTAGAAGTGATTGTATTAACACATGTTCATATCGATCACAGTGTTGATTTGCCAGCGTATATTAAAGCAGGGTACTTCTCTGATCGACGTAGCGCGCTACCGATTATCGGCCCTGATGGAAACCGACATTTTCCTGATATCGAGAACTTTTTAGAAGCTCTTTTTGGTGATAGTGGAGCGTATAGGTACATGAGTGATGTGCTTGATAAGGAGAGTGACTCATTTCAGATTATCCCTGTTGAAATAGACTCATCGATACCTGTGCGTAAAATTTTTAAAACATTTAGTCTTGATCTGATTAATGTTAATCATGGAAATGTACCTGCCATTGCAGTACGTGTAAACATAGAAAATCAAAGTTTAATGGTGAGTGGTGATACCAACAATGAAAACAAGTCACTGCAAAAACTGGCTAAAAATGTGGATCTGTTTGTTGCTCATCATGCCATTCCTGAATTTGCTCGTGGATACGCAACACATCTGCACATGACCCCTTCAACTATCGCTGAGGTAGCCCAAACAGGTGCGGTTAAAAAAGTATTGTTAACCCATAGAATGAGACGTACATTAGGAAATGAAAAAGAGTCTTTGGAGATTATTCACAAGAAGTATAAGGGTGAGGTTCTGTTGGCTGAGGATAGGATGAAGATGGAGTTATAAACCCATCTTCATCCTAAGTTTTTAATCTATAAGCTGATATTGCTCACGTAAGATAGTAATCACTTCAGCTTTTGGGTTATCTGAAAGTACTATCTTTTCGCCAGTGATTTTCTCTGCGATGTCTGTATATGTTTTTGAGACATTCATCAACACTTCTGTTGGGAGTGCATTGTCACGCGCTAATGCTTCTCTCTCATCCATACGTGACTTGTTGAGTAAGATGTCTGGATCAGGAAAATGATTTAACAGTAACTGACGAAAGCCCTCTTTAGAGTTTTCTACTACTTTGCCATTTGCATACTCTTTTGCATCCCAAATACGTGAAGAGTCAGGGGTTCCCACTTCATCCATATAGATCAGCTTATCATTGCCTTGTTTGTCTTTGACATAACCAAACTCAAACTTTGTATCAACAAAAATTTGATCAATTTTTGCAAGTTCATTTGAAATAACATCATAACCCTCTGTCAAAAGTTTCTCATACAAAGTGATGTCATCCAATGATTTGAAGTTAAAAGATTTGAAATTATCTTCAATATTTTTACGTGTGATGTTCACATCATCAACTGCTGGAACACCAGGAATACCTGTTAAAATTCCCTTAGTTGAAGGTGTCTGTAAAAGCTCAGGAAGTTTAGAGTCTTTAGTCAGACCCTCTGCGATATTAATCCCACAAAACTCACGCTCACCTTTAGTATATGAACGCCACATAGAACCGGTAATATATTGACGACAAATCGCCTCAATCATAACAGGTTTTGCTTTTTGTACAATCCATACAAAAGGATGGGGAATATCAAGGATATGACTCTCAGCAAGACCTTGTTCTTTAAATAGTTTAAACCAGTGGTTTGAAATAGCATTAAGCGCAGCACCCTTACCCGGTACGCCTTGCATATCTCCCTCACCTTTCCAGATACAATCAAAGGCAGAGATACGATCACTAATAACCATAATGGCTAAGGGTGTATCAAGAGGTACGTTATACGCTTTTTCTTCGATAAGACGTTTGCTGTCACTTGGCGTTAACCAATAGACTGAGCGTACCTTTCCGCTATGTACAGGTTCATCTGTACGTATTGGGAGATCGTTATTTACTGCTAATACTTTGTCAGCTAAATTCATTATTAATTACCTTTGATATTCAATTATTTTTGGATAAATTTTCCACATTTTTTGACGGCAGATCCACCAAATTCATGAACTTCTCTTGCTGTTCCATTTTTAGCAATGACTTGACGATTACAATCATCTTTTGCAATACACTCAGGATTTTTACATCCAATATCTGCAGGTACTTGTCCCATATTATCTTCCTATGTTATAAAATTTATAAGCGAATTATAGCTTAATTCTGAGAGTGTAGGGATAGATTAGCAACTTTAGTATAGTAATAAAAAAGGTATAAACTAATTGATATTAAAACTATAGGACTAAGGTATTCATGAATAAAATCAAAATAGTTTAGATGAAAACGTAAAATCCATGCCAAAAATGTTATACGTAAGATATTTAGTACTTGCAATATAAAGATACTTGAAATCATCCATGTCAGTTTTAATTTTAATTTTGCAGGGTAAGCCATGATTACAGCGAGAAAAAGTAAGGTTGCTTTTAGACCATTACACTCAGGCTCAATAAGCATGGTTATATTGTCTAATTTAAATGAATTTCCCTGTATTTCTGCTTGTATGCCAATGACCTCAATAGAATATTTGGTCAACTCAATACTTAAAAGTGTCGACCATGTATCTATGGGAGTGAAAAAAAACAGTATTGAGAGCAGGGATAAATAGAGAAAATAGTAAAGTAAAAACTTTAGTATTTTCAGGTTTCTATGAAGCATTCTCTAGTTCATCACCTTTTTTAAGTCCAATATAAGCAACTAATGTAAATAAGAAAAACATCAACGCTATGGCTGTATTTGATAGTGGTAATGATTTTGTTTCTGAATATGTGGCGGTAGTAATGGTTTGTTGTACCGGTTCGATTTTCGCAGCTATGAGTTTAGTATCAATAACTTCTGGAAAACCTACATGGATAATAGTTCCATCTGCTACTGCATCAATATCTCCATCTGCCCCATCTTTTAAAGTCAATACTAAAGTTTTTGAGTCATTTGATATATCATACCCGACTGTAGTAGGAAAAGCGAAAATGGTTCCTATGTCAGACCAACTGCCTGTATTTGGATTATGAATAGAATAGCCCGTAAAAAGTAGTGTACTGTCATCAGGAATGGTGTAGGTGACTTGAAAATTGAAGCCAACATTTGATTGAATTTCTAAATCTAAACCATCAACTAAGAGTCTTTGCTGAAGCGCTATATCTGCAGGCAGTGTATAGTCGGAGAGTGGAACATTTGCAGATTTTACTATATTAAAAGGTATCTCTGTGTCATTATTATCATAAGTGGTGTAAATGAGTGTATAACCTTGCTCATTCACAATTTCTTGTGCATCTTCAATCGCTTCAGTCACCTCTTCAACATCAGTAGTTAATAGGTACCCATAAGTAAATGTTTTTTCTTCATCAATCGCAAAATCTTCTAAATTAAATGCTATATCAATACTGTTGTCACCATCACCTATATCAATTCCGCTTAAGGATACATCTGGATCCTCTGTCCAGTCAGAAACAGAGGTATTATGAATGAAATTTTGGTCGGTAGTAAAAAGAGCGATACTACTATCATTTGAGAGTTGAGCTTGGACAAGATCTTCAGGTGAATATTGAAGATTACCTCGTTGATTTACAGTGTCATAAATGTTTAGATTAAAATCTGGGTCTACACTACGTAGGTATTTGACTTGGTCTATAGCCTGTGCACTGATATTTTTTATACTGACACTAATTTCGAGCAATTTAGAGTCTTCAAGTAGAGTATAAACGTGTTTGATGCGCAATTTGTCATTCATATTTGAACTACTCATTACCAAATTTGAATTACCAGAAATGAAGGTTTGCATATCTGGAGAGTTATAATTACTATTTGAATTGGTCTCTATAGTTGAACCATACTTAACACTAAAAATTTCATGTGGTGCACCAGGGATAATAATATCGTCATTGTTTTGAAAAACGCCCTGTCCAGTAGAATCATACTGGATACCAGGATAGTTATTACCACCAAAACCTAAGGTTCCGTCACAGCTAATGGCTGTTTTGATGTAGTTGTTTTCCAAATTTATAGAGGGACAAGCCGCCGCTATTAGAGAAGATTCTAAAAGAAGTGTAAGAGATGAAAGTTGTAAAATTCTTGTAAATGTCATTAGCAATCCTAGTTATTAAATAATATAAACGGCATTATAACTAATAATGTTGATATATCATAAAATATGGTTAATTTTGTTATAAACTTCCTTAACGAATTTTATTTGATAGGGCTGTAATCAAATTTTAGATAAAATAAGAACCAAAATAATCAAAAAGATGCTCAATGATTGATAAAAAACGCCTAACCCATCTAAAACAGCTTGAAGCAGAGTCTATGCATATTATCCGTGAGGTGATTGCTGAGTTTGATAATCCTGCGATGCTTTATAGTGTTGGAAAAGACAGCTCTGTAATGTTGCATCTTGCGCAAAAAGCCTTCTATCCTGCACCTCCTCCTTTTCCTCTGGTTCATGTTGATACCAAGTGGAAATTCCATGAGATGATTGAGTTTCGTGACAAACGCGCCAAAGAAGTGGGGATGGAGTTGATTGTTTACTCTAATCCAAAAGGGTTGGAGATGGATATCTCACCTTTTACACACGGTTCAGCGATGCACACAGACATTATGAAAACAGAGGGTTTAAAGCAGATGCTTGACATCTACAAGTATGACGCTGTTTTTGGTGGAGCGCGCCGTGATGAAGAGAAGAGTCGCGCCAAAGAGCGTATCTACTCATTTCGTGATGAACACCACAGATGGGATCCTAAAAATCAAAGACCTGAATTGTGGAACATCTACAATGGAAAGCGCAATCAAGGCGAATCTATCCGTGTTTTTCCTCTCTCAAACTGGACAGAACTTGATATCTGGCAGTACATCTATTTAGAAAGTATCCCTATTCCTGATTTGTACTTTGCAAAAAAACGTCCTGTCATCGAGTACATGGGTACTAAAATCATGGTTGATGATGATCGTATGCCTCAAGAGTTACGTGATACGGCTAAAGATGAAGTGGTACGTTTTAGAACATTGGGTTGTTACCCACTGACTGGTGCGGTTGAGTCTCACGCTTCGACACTGCCTGAAATCATCCAAGAGATGTTGATTTCGACAACGAGTGAGCGTCAAGGGCGTTTGATTGACAGTGATTCATCAGCGTCGATGGAGAAGAAAAAACAAGAGGGATACTTTTAATGGCACACCAATCAGACTTAATTGCAGAAAATATCGAACAGTATCTGCAAGAACATGAAAACAAAGAGATCTGTCGTTTTATCACTTGTGGATCCGTTGATGATGGTAAAAGTACCTTAATCGGTCGGCTTTTATATGACTCAAAAATGATTTTTGAAGATCAGCTTTCTGCTATAGAAAAAGACTCTAAAAAAATGGGAACGACGGGTGAAAAGATTGACTTAGCACTTCTAGTTGATGGTCTTCAAAGTGAGCGTGAACAGGGTATTACGATCGATGTGGCATATAGATTTTTCTCAACAGAAAAACGTAAGTTCATTATCGCAGACACTCCGGGTCATGAGCAGTACACACGTAACATGGCAACAGGTGCGAGTACGGCAGATGTGGCGATTATCTTAATCGATGCGCGCCAAGGCGTGCTCACTCAAACCAAGCGTCACTCTTATATTGCTTCACTTTTAGGGATTAAAAACCTTGTTGTCGCGATTAATAAGATGGATTTGGTTGATTATTCACAAAAACGTTTTGATGAGATAAAAAGTGAATATGAATCAATTATTCCAAATTTGGTGAACAGTGAAAATATTAACTTCGAGTACATTCCACTCAGCGCGCTAGATGGCGACAATGTGGTCAATAAAAGTGAAAATGCCTCATGGTACAGTGGAAAACCACTGATGGAACTGATCGATACTATTGATATCGCCAGTTCAAAAACGGATAGTAGTTTTAGACTTCCTATTCAGTATGTTTCACGTCCGCATCTAAACTTTAGAGGTTTCGCGGGAACCATTGCCAGTGGTGACATTAAAGTAGGTGACGCCATCACCGTACTTCCATCACGTAAGTCTAGTGTGGTTAAAAGTATTGTTACGCCTGACATCAAAGAACTTCGTCCTAAACTTCAAGATGAAAGTGTTGAATCAGAAAAGAGTGCTTACGCACCGATGGCTGTGACACTGACCTTAGAAGATGAGATCGATATCAGCCGTGGAGATATGATTGTTAAATCAGACGCCATTCCTGAGGTTTCCAACAACCTAAAAGTGATGATGGTTTGGATGGATGAGAGCGCGCTGAGTTTAAACAGTAGCTACATTATCAAGCGCGCTACGTCTGTGATGAACGGAAAATTTACGGAGATCGCTTACAAAAAAGATATCAATACTTTTGAAGAACTAAGTGCTGAGACTTTAGAACTTAATGACATCGCACAGTGTACCCTTAAACTTGACCGAGATATCGCACTGGATGCCTATGCTCAAAACCGTTACACCGGTAGCTTTATTGTTATCGATAGATATAACAACAACACATTGGGTGCAGGGATGATAGTATCAAGCGCGCTGAGTGATGATGAAAAAAGTGTTGAGTACTCAGCCGCAGAAATTGAGCTGAATGCTTTTATTCGTAAAAACTACCCACAATGGGGATGTAAAAAGATCTAATGTTTAGAGAAACCAATACCCGCTCCATCATTAAAGGTGTCTCTTGGCGCGTTGTTGCGACCAGTACCACGATTGCTATTGTCTATTTTTTCTTTGATAGACTGGATCTGGCTATTGCGGCGGGGATGATTGAAACTGTGCTAAAAGTAGGTTTGTATTGGGCGCATGAGCGCGCTTGGTTTAAGGTCAACTGGGGTCGTAAAAAGATTGAACCTTTTAACCTCTGGTTTACGGGTTTGCCTCTGAGTGGAAAAACCACGATAGCGGACTTGGTTTATACAGATCTTGCAAAACTTCAAATTCCCCTTGAGCGCATTGACAGTAAAGACATGCGTGAATTGGTACCAAACATTGGATTTACACGTGAAGATAGAAACCGTCATATGAAACGTATTGCGCATCTTATTAAAACCCTTCAAAATAACTCTATTTCAACGGTGGCCTCATTTGTTTCACCGTATCGTGAGTCCAGAAAAGCGATTCGTACTATGGTTAAAAATAATGTGGTGGTCTATGTTAAAAGTGATGTACAAACTTGTACAGAACGTGACTATAAAGGCATCTATAAAAAAGCGCTAGCCGGAGAGTTACAAAACTTTTCTGGGGTAAATGATGTGTATGAAGAGCCTGAACACGCAGAGATTATTGTTGATGTGAGAGAACTCAGCGCGCAAGAATCAGCCGATATCATCGTCAAATATATTAAAAAGAAGTACATAAAAATATGAGTGAAGTAGATAATAATTTAACATGGCATGCACACCATGTCACTAAGCATGCACGAAAAAAGTTTCATAAACAATACCCAGCCATCATCTGGCTCACAGGTCTCAGTGGCAGTGGAAAGTCAAGTATCGCCAATGCTTTAGATGTGCTTCTTTTTGAAGCGAATCACAATACTTTTTTACTTGATGGGGACAATGTCCGCCAAGGTCTGAACAAGGATTTGGGTTTTAGTGATGCAGATCGAGTAGAAAATATTCGCCGTATCGGTGAGGTTTCAAAACTTTTTTGTGACTCTGGTGCTCTGGTGATTACCGCATTTATCTCACCTTTTATAGAAGATAGAGCGTTGGTACGCGCGCTTGTTGAAAAAGATGAATTTGTAGAGGTGTTTGTAGACACCTCTCTTGAAGTGTGTGAAAACCGTGACCCTAAGGGTCTGTATAAAAAAGCAAGGTCAGGCGAGATTCCTAACTTTAGTGGAATCAGCTCACCTTATGAAGCACCAAAGAATGCTGAGATAGTGGTAAAAACAGAGAATAAAACTGAACAAGAGTGCGCGCAAGAAATTGTAGACTATTTAAGAAAAGAAGGATATTTAGATGCTTAATAAAATTGATTTAGAAAAAATTGTACTCATTGCCCAAGATGCAGGTGACGCTATTATGGAGATCTACGCAAGAGACTTTAAAGTAGAGTACAAAGATGATAAATCACCACTAACCGAAGCTGATCTGAAATCAAATGAGATCATCTGTAATGCACTTTTAGAGCTGTATCCAAATATCCCAATCCTCTCTGAGGAAAATAAGGCACAAGATTATAGTGAGCGTAAAGATTGGGAGTATTTTTGGTGTATCGATCCGATTGATGGAACAAAAGAGTTTGTAAAGAAAAATGGTGAATTTACAGTAAATATCGCACTCATTCATAATGATACACCAGTTCTTGGAGTTGTTTACGCACCCGTACTAGAAGAGATGTACAAGGCTAAAAAAGGTGAGGGCGCTTTTAAAAACAATCAAAAACTTCCCCTCATCATCAATGAAAATCCCAAAGAGAAACTCTGTGTCGTCGCTTCAAAATCTCACCTCTCAGACGAGACCCAAACTTTCATCGACGCACTTGACACCAAAGTAGTAGAACAAGCCTCAAAAGGAAGCTCACTTAAACTGGTCATGGTAGCAGAGGGCATCGCAGACATCTACCCACGCCTCGCCCCAACCATGGAGTGGGACACCGCCGCAGCCCACGCCGTAGTCCTAGAATCTGGAAAAAATGTAGTCCAATTTGAGAGCCGTGAACCAGTGGTTTACAACAAAGAAAACCTATTAAATCCTTGGTTTATTGTTCGATAGATTAGGGTTAATATTTATCACACCCCACTTTCACTATAATTGCATTAATAATTAATGTAATATATAGGATCACAATGAGTAAAAATCTAACTTTTCATGTCGGCTTGGGTAAAACTGGGAGTTCGTATCTCCAACAGGCTTTTTTTCCAAAACTTAAAGGGCTTACTTATGTACATACCAGACGATTTAATAAGTTTGAAGAAGATTTAGACAGCGCGCCAGATGGTGACTATTTTCTCTCTCGTGAGTTTGATCAACAGTTAGAGTCTGAGTCGATTCGTATTTCAGACTATGATAAAGACGCAAAAATTATTGTGGTTTTTCGTCCTCAAGCCCCTTGGATTGGTTCTCAGTATAAACGTTTTACTAAAAATGGAATGCATGAGACCTTTGATGAGTTTATTGATATGGAAAATGATAAGGGACTTTGGAAGCAGAGTGAACTTTACTGGATGGATAAAATTGCGATTATCGAAAAGTACTTTACACACAAACCTCTGGTTCTTTTTCAAGAAGATTTAAAAGATGATCCTTATAAATTTTTTGATGATATCGCCAACTATGTGGGTGCGACTTACGAGCGCGCTGATATTTCTATGAACTCTATTCACAAGGCGCGCACGGACAAACAACTAAAGATGATGCGCAAACATGGAACGGGTCTGTTTAAGAAAAACCAAGTGCTGAGTAAAAACTATCTTATCAACCGTCTACAATCACGCTGGCGTCAACTTAAAACCTATGCAGTGATCTACTCTTCAGTATTTTTTAGTGACAGCTATTTTGATGATATTGAATTGGTGCCAAAAGAGTCTCTAAAAAAAGTAGCCGCACATTACGCTGATGATTTTGCCGCCGTGAAAGCTTACGCCCTAGAAAACAACCCTACATACTAAAAAAGAGGAGATAAAAATGATAAAGCTGAATCGTGAAAATATACTCAATTATCTAAAAGAGCATAAAGAAGAGTTTTCTAAAAATCAGCATATCTCCACACTGGGTCTTTATGGCAGTTACTCTCGTGAAGAAGCGAATAAAAGTAGTGATATTGATATTTTTTATGAGGTTGATAGCGAGTTTAATATGGGACTCTTTGAGTTTAATGCTTTTGTTAAAAAGATAGAAGATGATTTAAAAGCTAAAATTGATTTTGTGAATTTAAAAGTGATGAACCCTATTATTAAACATTACGCAAAAAAAGATTTTATCTATGTATAGTGAAAAAAATCTTATTCATATATTTACTATTTTAGAGTGTATCGAGAAGATTTGGATTTATACAGAAAAATTTGAGAGTGCTTCAGAGTTCGTTTGGGCGGAAAAACAACTACCCCTAAATGCCGTAGTAAATCTTTTTATCGCAATAGGTGAAGAGGTTAAAAAAATTGACAGTGCATTAAAAGAAGATATTAAAAGTGAGCTCTCTTTTAAAAATGTAGCAGGTATCAGAGATAAGTTGGCACATGATTATCGTGGAGTTGATGAAAATATATTATGGAATACGATTAAAAATGAACTGCCAAAATTAAAAGAGTCAGTGATAGAGATGTTTGTCCTGCTAAGACCCGATACAGAACTTTTAGAAGAGTTTCTAAATACACCACATTATGAAGAGATACAGTATCTCAAAAATTTAAAACAGAACTAGGAAAAACTATGAGCACAATTACAAAACAGGTCGTATTTATTGCTAAAGATGAGACAATAGAAGAGTTAAAAGCACTTTTAAAAATGATGGTAACTCCTTCAAAGGCCGAAGATGGTTGTCTTTTTTATGAGATCAGCCAGTTAAAAGAGAAACGCAATGAGTTTTTGGTTGTAGAATCGTGGAGAGATGAGAAGGCATTGGATGGTCATAAAGCGTCGGCGCACTACGCTGAGTATAAGTCTAAGTTCGAACCGTATTGTGCAAGTAAATACTCTAACGAATTAGAAGTGCTCTAGTTTGAAAAATCTATATACTAAAGAAGCGGCGCAAAAATGTAAAAGTGACTTAGACTTTCGAGTCTATACGTCTAATCTTTTAGGTCAATCAGACTCATTGGTTCTTCATGGTGGTGGAAATACCTCAGTGAAAACGACCATCGATGGTGAAGAAATTTTACTGGTTAAAGGAAGTGGTTGGGACTTGGTCTCTATTAAAGCCGAGGGTTTTGCTCCTGTTAAAATGAGCACACTTTTAGAGATGGCAGCACTTAAAGAGTTAAGTGACACGGACATGGTCAGTGGTCAAAAAGCGGCGATGATTGATAAAACTGCACCAAATCCTTCTGTTGAAGCTATCTTACATGCCTTGATCCCTTTTAAAGTAGTAGATCATACACACGCTGACGCGGTGGTGACTATCTCTAACTCTACAAATGGACAAACACTGATTGAAGAGTTGTATAAAGACTTTTTAATTGTGCCTTATGTGATGCCGGGATTTATTTTAGCGCATACGATTTATCAGATGACAAGAGATTTTGATTGGTCAAGTTGTAAGGGGATAGTGTTGCATAATCATGGGATATTTACCTTTGATGATGACGCTAAAATCTCTTACGATAAGATGATCGACGCCGTAACCATGGCAGAAGAGTTTTTAATGAAAAATGCGCCTTTAAAAATTAATAAAAATAACCCTAGAATTGACTTGGATACTGAGTTGCTTCAAACACTACTTAACAAAGAAAAAGGGATGGAAGTAAGCCTGCATATCAATACCTCTTTACTAGCGCGCTGTTATGCAACAAAAGAGGATCTCTCTACTTTTGCAACACGTGGTGTTTTAACTCCTGAGCATATTTTACGGACTAAAAGAGTGCCACTTATTTTAGAGACACAAGATATCGCTCCTGCTTTAAAAAAGTATATTAAAAATTATAAAGCCTATTTTGAGCGTTACGCCAAAGAGGAAATGATGCTGAATCCTGCGCCAAATTATGTGGTGATTAAAGACTTTGGAATCATTACTATTGGAAAGAGTGAAAAAGAGGCTCTAGTTATCAATGATGTGGTTGAACACACCATGATGGCAGTTCTACGCGCTGACGCGCTGGGTGGTTACAAAAGTATCTCTGAAGCAGACAGTTTTGAGATGGAGTACTGGGAATTAGAACAGAACAAGCTTAAAGCGATAAAAGTCTAATGTCTTCTCTCTTAGCCATTGATGCAGGAACTGGAAGTGTACGCGCAGTAATTTTTGATCTTGAGGGCAATCAACTGGGTGTGGCTCAATCAGAATGGACACACTTAGAAGAAGCAGATTTTCCTAACAGCATGCGCTTTGATTATGAGAAAAATTGGGCATTGACCTGTGAAGTGATTCAAGGTGCTCTTCGTGACGCGCAGGTAGAGGCTGAGGATATCTTAGCATTGAGTGCGACAAGCATGCGCGAAGGCATTGTACTTTATGACGCACAAGGTAATGAACTTTGGGGCGTGGCAAATGTAGATGCACGCGCAGACAAAGAAGTGAAGGCACTTAAAGAGAACTTCAAAGGTATAGAAGAGGAGTTTTATAAACTTTCTGGTCAAACCTTTGCACTTGGCGCGCTACCACGAATACTATGGCTTAAAAATAATCATCCTAAAACGTATGAAAAAGTAGCCTCTATCTCGATGATCGGGGATTGGATTTTAGCAAAACTCTCTGGCGTTATTGCGAGTGATCCTAGTAATGGGGGAACAACAGGTGTCTTCTCTTTAAAAGATCGTGACTGGCGCGCTGATATGGCTGAACAAGTAGGCATTAAGTCTGATATCTTTCCACCTATCTTAGAAACTGGTACCGTCATGGGCACAGTCAGTGAAGTCGGTGCGCGTCAAAGTGGACTCTCCACTAAAACTAAAGTGGTCATGGGTGGCGGCGATGTGCAACTCGGAAGTGCTGGTCTAGGTGTGGTTGATGAAGGTCAAGTGGCCGTTCTTGGTGGCTCATTTTGGCAACAAGTGGTCAATATAAAAGCTGATGTGGCACCACCATCAAATATGGATATACGTGTGAATCCTCACGTCGTAGAAGGTCTCTCTCAAGCTGAGGGGATTACCTTTTTTAGTGGTTTGGTGATGCGCTGGTTTAGAGATGCTTTCTGTGACTTAGAAAAATTAGAAGCGGAAACAAGAGGGGTAGATGTTTACTCTATTCTTGAAGAGAAAGCGTCTAAGATTCCTGTGGGTTCTTACGGAATTCTCCCTATCTTTTCTGATTCGATGAAGTATGGACATTGGATGCATGCCAGTCCCAGTTTTATTAATCTTTCCCTCGACAGTGAAAAATCAAATAAGGCCTCAATGTTTCGCTCTTTGCAAGAAAATGCCTGTATTGTCTCTCAAATAAATCTTGAAAAAATAGAGCAGTTTACCAACATCAAAGTTAACGAAATTGTTTTTGCAGGTGGGGCAAGTAAAGGTGCACTCTGGTCGCAGATTCTAGCAGATGTGACAGCTTGTACGATCAAAATTCCTCGTGTAACTGAAGCAACAGCACTTGGTGCAGCGATGGCTGCGGGTGTTGGTGCGGGTGTGTATGATTCACTTAGCAGTGCGGCTAAAAGTTTAGTTGTGTGGGATAAAACCTATGTTCCAAACCTAGAAAACAGTAAAAAATATGCTGAGATAAAAACCAAATGGCAGGCTGTTTATGAAGAACAACTCTCATTAGTTGAAAAAAATTTAACCACCTCAATGTGGAAAGCACCTGGTCTTTAATATGAATATACTGGTAGTGCGTAATGATAAATTGGGTGATTTTATCACGGCGCTGCCTTCTATTTATGTATTAAAACAACATAAACCACAAGCTAAAATTACAGTTTTAGTGGCAGGTCTAAACAGCGCATTAGCGCAGGCGTGTCCCTTTATAGACGAGGTGATTGTTGATACTTTTGACAGTGCGCTGGAACTTTCACGTGCGCTTAAAAAACATCAATTTGATCTCTCATTTACACTTTTTTCCAATACAAAAGTTGCCTTAGCCCAGTTTTTAGCGCGCATTCCACAGCGTGTAGCCCCGGCGACTAAAATAGCGCAAGTCTTTTATAACAGACGTGTGCCACAAAGGCGTTCTCAGGTAAAGATGTCAGAGTATGAATATAACCTTGAATTGATACAAAGTTACTTTGCTGATATTGATCTGAATTTTCCTTCACCTCTATGTGAGATGAAAGATAAAAAAATAGTTTTTGAGACATTTGTAGCGCGCTATGGTGTTGAGAAAGATATTGTCGCTTTTCATCCTGGTTTTGGAGGCTCTTCTGATGCCAATTGGACTTTAGAAGAGTATGTGGAGTTGGCCAAAATTATCTTAGAAAAGAAAGTCTATCAAGTGGTTTTTACTTTTGGGCCGGATGAAGAAGCGTTGATGAAAAAAGCACAAGCCCTATTGCCAGAACAAAATGTTGTTTTTTATCTCTCAAATGAGGGAATGATTACATTTATCTCACTTCTGTCTAATTTTAAACTTTTTGTCTCAACATCAACGGGAACCTATCATCTAGCAGCTTTGGTGGCAACACCCACCATGACATTTTTTGGTGACTCTCTTTTTGCTTCGGTGAAAAGATGGAAGGCGATTAGTGACGAGACAATACAAGATCCTTATATGATCCCAAAAGAGAGTGATCAGCGCGCTAGGATGTTCGAGCGCGTCCAAACAAAACTAAAAGATATTTAATGTTAAATTCACACTATAGACAGATATTTACGGCAATGCTACTGAGTTTTGCTCTTTTAATGTTGCTGCGTATTGCACTATTTTTACTTTATCCTAATGATTTTTCCTCGCTAACTTTCAGTGAAACAGTCCAATCTTTTTTTATGGGCTTTCGGGTGGATATGTCCACGCTTTTTGTCTTTTTAGCACTGCCTATTTTAATGGCTACCTTTCCGATTAAAGCCATTTTAAACAGGCGCTACCGTCAGTTTATCGGACTTTTGATGGCGTTGATTATGATTGGAATTCTCTTTTTAGTTATTGGAGATATGATCTATTTCTCTTTTGTCCATCGTCATATCGCTTCTGAACTGCTGATCTTAGCGCGTGATACCGATCTGTTGGTAGATATGGCGCTAGATATGTATTTGAATGTATCATTAGGAAGTTTGCTTTTAGCAGGTCTGCTTATCTATGTTTATATTAAAATATTTTCTACAAAATTAGAGTCAAAGAGTTTTGGAAAAAAAGAGTATCTTTTATTTTTCATCATTATCATTACTATTTTTATGGGGGTGCGTCAAAGTGTTCAGGGACGCTCTTTTGGGATACCTGATGCCTTTGCTGTCTCGAAAGTAGCCTCAGGAAATCTAGCGATAAATGGGCTTTTTTCGGCGTATAGAAGTTCTAAATCAAAACGTCATATTGATAACTCTAAGTTAGATATGCCATTGGTTCAGACTTTATTTAAAAGTGATAAAACAGTTTTTAGTGATAAGGGATTTCCTTTAATGCGTCAGTTTGTGGATGAGAAAAAGGCTAAAAATTATAATGTGGTTATTATTTTATTAGAGAGTTGGAGTGCAAAATTTGTAGACAGCTTTGGACACAACAACTTTAATGCCACCCCTAATTTTGATAAATTGGCGCAAGAGTCTCTAAAATTTGAGAACTTTTATGCCAATGGACAACGCTCTATCGAAGGTATCACAGCGATGCTTGCCGGTATCACACAGCCAAGTGACTTTCCAAATATCGGCTGGGGTTTAGAGTTGAATAACCTCAGTTATATAGGAAATATTGCCAAGCAACATAACTACTCAACCATCGCGATGCAGAGTTCAAATCGCAACTCTTTTCATATTGATGGCATCACTGCTTTGGCTGGTTTTGATGACTACTCAGGCGCAGAAGACATGGCACAAGGTGAACGTGAATCAAAAACGACACAGCCCAAATTTGGAACCTGGGATGGAAATATGTTTAGGCATCTACATCAAAAATTAAATGCCGCACAAGAGCCATTTATAAGTTTTGGTTTCAGTGCTACGACACACTCTCCTTTTTACTCTCCTGGTAAAGAGTGGGAGATCTATCCCCATGATAATGGCTCATATTATGGATATCTAAACACACTACACTACGCAGATGCGATGTTGGGGGAGTTTATGGACGCAGCGCGCCTCACGCCGTGGTTTAAAAATACTATTTTTATCTTTACGGCTGATCATACTTTAGGGTTTGACATTGATGAGGCACATGCTAAAAAAGAGCAGACCTTTATGCATGAAGACAGTACTTTGGCCAAACACCACATCCCTTTACTGATCTATGCCCCTGATATTTTGAAACCAAAAAAGGTGAATTTTTTAGCTTCTCAAAGTGATATTTTTGTCTCTATTGTAGATATATTGGGATTTGATGATGCGTTTGCATCGACGGGAAATTCGCTTTTTGATGAGAGTGTGCAGAGAAGAAGTGTCTATCTACGAGAAGGAAACAGTATTATCTTTAGTGAAGATAACAGCACTATTTTGATGAATGCAGGCAAGATCATGCAAAGTAATATAAATGAGAGTGACACTAAAAAATTTACACGTAGCTTGGAGAGTCTAGATACAGGACTTAGCCACCTCTTAGTTAAAAATCGTTGGGCGAAACCATAAGAGACTAACCCTAAATATGGTAAAATTCTACTATAACTTTAAGAAAAGAGATAAATGCAAAAAGCTATAACTGCCACAATTATTACCCTAAATGAAGAGAAGCATATTCGTGATGTGATTTTAAATGTACAAGAAATTTGTGATGAAGTAGTGATTGTGGACTCCTTTAGCAGTGATAAGACTTGCGATATTGCTAAAGAGTTGGGTGCGATTGTTGTTCAACAAAAATATCTTGGCGATGGTGGACAAAAAGAGTTTTGTGAAAAGTATGCGCGTAATGACTGGTTACTGAGTATTGATGCAGATGAGCGTTTTGAACCTGAGGCCATTGAGATGATTGGCTCTTTAGACTTGGAAAGTACAACACTTGATGGTTACTCTTTTAGACGTAAAAGTTTTATTGGTAAAAAATACATTAGACAGTGGTATCCTGATCGGGTGGTACGTCTGTATAATCGCACAAAATGTTCGTACAACACTGAAGGTGAACATGGGGCGGTACAGACGACTAATTTTGAAGCCTTAGATGTTGATATGTTGCACTACTCATTTGATAGTTTTGGCACGCTAGTTCAAAAAGCAGATCGTTTTGCGGTAAATCTTGCAAAGGTACGTTTCAAAGAAGGTAAACGGGCTCAAGCTTGGGACCCATTTTTACATGGTTTTGGTGCATTTTTTAAAGGGATGATTGCCAAAGGCGGTATCTTAGGTGGAGCGCAGGAGTGGCACGTGGCTTTTGCTTCAGCGTATAACTCCTATATGAAATACGTTATTATGCTTGAGATGGCTGAAAACGAAAAAAATGAGAAAAAAAATGCCTAAAAAGAACTTAATGGAGCTCTGTCTCTCTCCTGATTTGGGTGGATTAGAACTTTTTATGGTGCGTTGTGCACAGGGATTTAAAGAGAATTTTAATGTGATCTCAGTCATCAATGAAAATTCAAAGTTAGAGCAGTACTATCGTGATGGTGATGATGAATTTTATTGCATAAAAAAGAGTAACAATATTTTAATGTTTAGAGCGGCAAAAAAACTGGCGCGTTTGATTGATGAGAAAAAAATTGATATTTTACATCTTCATTGGACTAAAGATATTCCCCTGTGTGTTTTAGCTAAAAAGTTGGCGCGCAGAGATGTAAAATTGGCACAGACACGTAATATGACCATGACAAAATTTAAAGATGATTTTTACCACCGTAAACTTTATGCAAACATTGACTTGATGCTACCAGTGACGTATCAAGTAAAAGAGCAGCTAGAAAAATTTATTCCACAGGCCATTCGTCCAGTTATTGAAGTTGTTTATATGGGGACTCCTGAAATAGATCTACTTAATGATGGTGCGGCGTTAGAGTTACGTTTGGAATTGGGCATGCAAGATAAGTTTGCCATCGGAATGGTCGGACGTATCGAAGAGACTAAGGCACAATATCTACTAATCGAAGCTATTGATACATTGAATGCTCGTGGCGTGGATGCAGAAGCTTTTTTTGTGGGTCATGAGATGGAAGAGGGCTATATTCAGACCTTGATGACTAAGGCAAGTCAGATGGGTATTGAGGACAAAATTCACTTTTTAGGTTTTATGAAAGAACCCAGCCATTTTTACCAGATCTGTGACACCATCGTTTTAGCCACGCAAAAAGAGACGTTTGGTTTGGTCCTCATCGAAGCTATGCGCGCTGGAACAGCTATTGTTGGAAGTGATAGTGGTGGGGTCTTAGAAATTATCGAAGATGAGAAGTCTGGACTCCTGTTTAAAAGTTTAGATGCAGAAGACTTATCTATAAAACTGGGTTCATTAATTATTGACCCCATGAAAAAATCTACCTTAGAGCGTTTTGCCCTTGAGCGTGTAGAAGAACGTTTTGACGCTAAGAAGCAGTTTAAAAAATTAGAACAAGTTTTAGAAAGACTATAAAATTGAAACGACTTGCCTTAGTGATTGACTCTATGGGAATGGGTGGAGCAGAGACTGTTACACTGACACTGGCTCAGGAGTTTATCAAACAAGGACACAGTGTTGATCTGTTTGTAGTTGATGATATTATTAAGCTTGATGTTGATAAAGAGATCAATCTTCATATCTTAGGTTTCAAAAAAAGAAATTTTGCGTATAAAATTTATGCTGCTAAGCTACATCAGATGATCCATGAGACTGGCTATTTTGATGGAGTATATGTACATTTACAAAAGTCAGCGCGCTTGATGAAAAACTTTAAACACCCACATCTTTACTTTGTTATCCATTCAACACTGTCTCAAGCCTCTTTATCTGGACGTCATGGTCTGAAACTCTATCTTAAAAAGCGTTTTTTGCATAAAATATATAATGGGCTGAATTTAATTACCGTATCGAAAGGGATTGAAGAAGATATCTTAAATACGACAGGTATTAAACCTAAATCTATTCAAACTATCTATAACCCACTTAACTTTGAACAGGTTAGAAATTTGGCCAAAGAAAAGATAGACTTAGATTTTGGTGAATATATTATTCATGTTGGTCGTCTGGCTTCATCTAAGCGTCATGATAGACTTCTTAGAGCTTTTTCCGCCTCAAGTACCAAGTATAATCTTCTACTCATTGGAGAGGGGGATATGCGTACTTCTATTGAGAAGCAGATTGTAGAATTGGGACTTAATGATAGAGTCAAACTTCTTGGATTTAACAGTAACCCTTATCCCTATATCAAGTGCGCCAAGCTTTTAGTTTTAAGTTCTGATTATGAAGGCTTGCCTACAGTTTTAATTGAGGCCTTAGTACTTGGAACCAATGTTGTCAGTACAAACTGTCCCTCGGGACCAAAAGAGATACTCTCAAATGGATTAGAAGATAATTTAGTGAGGTTAAATGATATCAATGACTTGGCGTTAAAAATGGCTGGTCAGTCTCAAAAAAACTTAAAACCAATGGTTCAAAACAGGAGTATTCAGTATTTTGAAAGTGAATACATTGCAAAAAAATATCTTTTTATATTAAAGTTAAAATAGTTTCTTTTCTTTAAAGTTTTTGATACTTTGGTTCGCTGGAGTGAGTAAGGTTATTGATATAAAGGTGACAAACAGTACTAAAGAGAGTTCTGTTTTGTTGCTCACAATATCAATAAGCCCAAAAAATATTATAGCAACACCCAGTATTAACTGCATATTTCTAAGCATGGTGTTTTCTTGTTTATATTTATATATTTGATAGAAAATATTAAGATAAATTATAAGAGCAAAAATTCCAAATTGGACCACTATACTTAAATATTCATTATGTAGGTGAAAAAATGCATTGGAGAGATGTTTGATTTCTGGTCTATTAATATTTGTATATTCTCTTACCTCAGATAGATGATCTGATGTTCCCACACCAAAAAATAAGTTTTTCTCTATAACTCCTAATGCACTTTGATAGACAACGAGTCGTGCCCCTAATGAAGTGTTATAAAACTTATCTTCTTGATTAATGATCTTAGAAAATGTAGCAGTTGTAGTATTGACTCTATCTTGAAATAACGTACTGAAATTGTAGGCAGAAGTAAATGCAATAGCGAGGAATATACTCATTGCAATACTCATTTTGATAAGTTGTTTCTTGAATAATAAAAGGGCACCAGCATAAAGTAAAATTAGATATAGCACATAACCTGTTCTTCCACCTGTAATAAATAAGTTAATGGAGGCGGTTAGAAAAAATAAAGCAAGAATTATTCGTGTACTTAAATTCTCTTTTTTTAAAAAGAAATCTTGAAAAATCATGACAAGCGTAAATGAAAGAATAAGACCATAATGCGTGTGATGAAAAAATGGAGTTGGATCTGTATAGGAACTGTAATATCCAAAACTAGCAGGTAAGAGCTGAAAAAATAGTCCATAAGAAGCAATTTCACTAATTAACATACCTAGAAAAAAGGCAGTTAAGATGTGTTTTATAAAGCGATAGTCTAAAAAAGAGATAAATACTATAGGATAAAGATAAAAAAGGCCTGACTTTAATACCCATGAACTACTTGCAATATCCTCTGTTCCAAACAACCAAACAATATGTGTAAGCGCATAGAATGACATGGCTAAGATTACCTTGTTTTGTAAGGCAGTCCTGATATAAGGAATAAAATTTCCTCTAATAATGAAAATGAGTAAAATAATAATAAAAATATTTTCACTTCCCCTATGTGAAAGTGGTAATACAAAAGTAAAAAGTATAAAAAGATAATTGAGTATGAGATTGAGATTATTTTTTTCTCTAAATGTTGTGATATTCAAGTCAATTTCCGTTTTTGAAATTATAGCCAATAATTAAACAAAGTCTATTTGTTGTAAAATAAAATAAAACTAATGAAATAGGACAAAAATGAAAGTTAGCATTATAATTGCTTTTTATAAAGATTTAGTTGCTTTAGAATTAATTTTAAATGCCTTGATAAAACAGACATATAAGAATATAGAAGTAGTGATTGCTGAAGATAATAATGCATCTGAAACAAAAGAATTGCTAAAAAATTATGTAAATAAAATCAATATCATACATAATTTTCATGAGGATATTGGTCGTACAAAAGCTGCTGCACAAAATAAAGCAATAGTTAAATCAACTGGTGAGTATCTTATTTTTATTGATGGTGATTGTGTTCCATATTCTACTTTTGTTGAAGGGCATGTGGCTCTAAGTGCTAAAAAGAAAGTACTCTCCGGACGTCGTGTAAATGCAAATGCTTCTTTGAGCAAACGGATGAGAGAACATAGCTTAGGTACTGATGATTTTGAGAAAAAATATTTTTATTATGCATTTAGCTCTTTAATTTGGGATAAACAGACGCATTATGAACAAGGTTTTTATCTTAAACCTGGTGGATTTATTTATCGAAATTTTATAGCTAAAAAGAAGAGAAATACGCAGATATTAGGGTGTAATTTTTCTTGTTTTAAAGAAGACTTTGTAGCAATTAATGGTTTTGATGAATTTTATGGTCTCTCTATTTTAGGAGATGATACGGATCTTAATTGGCGTTTTGTGGACTACGGAGCAGAAATAGTCTCCTGTAAAAATGTAGCAAATGTTTTTCATCTTGATCATAAACGTCCAAGTTATAGTGACTATGATCCGAGTGAAGCTTTGATCCGTTATAACAAAGTTAAAGAAGCGAAGCAATTTTTTTGTGATGAGGGATTAAATCAATATCTTTAACATTTCTTCTTTCTCTTTGGATAGAGAAAAAAGTTTTTCTATTTTTAGTTTATTTTTATCTTCTTTAATCTCGATGATACTATGTAATAGAGTGTCTTTAAGGGATTGAATATTTCTATCCTCAACGATTTCAAATTCAAGACCTAATTTTTGTAATTCTGGGAAAGATGTATTTTTATAAGAGATACATTTTAGGCCATAGTAAAGTGCTTCGATAAATGCATTACTCAACCCTTCACCCTCACTTGGAAAGATAAATATATCAGCGTTGAGATAATATTTTTCTACGTTATCAGTATGTCCGACTAAGGTGATACTGTCTTGGTATTGAATATTTTGTAAGAATTGAGTAAAGATTTTTTCATAAGGTTCATGAAAACTACCTACAATTTTTAATTCAAAATCAATACTGTTTTGATAAAGTATCTCACATGCTTCTATCGCTTCTCTTTGCCCCTTGCCCTCTGCAATACGTCCAACATGTAAAAGTTGTAAAGGCTGATGAGGTTTGGCATCAAAATCTATATTTTTTGTAGCTTGAAGATTTAAAGAGGGATAAATCACTTTTAATTGTGTGTTCTTTCCAAATGGAATAATCTTTTCTACATTTTTTGCCAAGTGTTCACAGATAGCGACATGATAATTTACTTGTGAATAGAGTCGTCTGTGTAGGATATCTTTTTTACTACGGTGCTTGGTGGTTCCATGGCGGATGATCAGATTTATATCTTTTCCTAGAAAAGCGAAGTAAAGAGATTTGAGTTCAGAGGCACCAAAAAAGATAACGTTTTTAATATTTTTTTCTTTGATGATTGTTGAGATACTGTTTATTAAGCTAAAAGAGAAGGACTTTTTGAAATGAATTAATTCTAAGGAAAAGGAGTTTTTTTCTTGAGACTTTGGTGCTTCTTGAGAGATAAAGGTATCTGATTTTGCAATGAGTGTGACTTCGAGTTCACTAGAGAGCATCGATGCAAATTTAATACTATCAAGTTCCATCCCCCCTTGATAAGGAGAGAGACAGATAACAGCGAGGGGAGATTTTTTTAGATGACTGATTTGAAATACTCGATAGTTTTTACTAATCCATCTTCAAGTTTGATATGTGGTTCCCATCCAAGTTCTTTTTTAGCCATATCGATAATCGGTTGACGTTGAAGAGGATCATCTTGAGGCAGGGGTTGGAAGATGATTTTACTTTTTGAACCTGTAAGGCGGATGATATTTTCAGCCAACTCTAACATGGTAAATTCAACTGGATTTCCAATATTTACAGGTCCTGTAAAACCATCACGAGAGTTCATAAGACGAATCATTCCATCAATGAGGTCATCAACATAACAAAATGAACGAGACTGTTCACCTGTTCCATACATCGTAATATCTTCACCACGTAGGGCTTGAACGATAAAGTTACTCACTACGCGTCCATCATCTGGATTCATATTTGGGCCATACGTATTAAAAATACGCATCACTTTAATATCTACTTCATGTTGACGATAATAGTCAAAAAATAGTGTCTCGGCACAACGTTTACCTTCATCATAGCATGCACGAATACCTGTTGTACTTACCGAACCACGATAGCTCTCAGGTTGTGGATGTACTTCAGGATCACCATAAACTTCAGAAGTAGAGGCTTGTAGAATTTTTGCCTTAGTTCGTTTAGCCAAACCCAGCATATTGATTGCACCAACAACAGAAGTTTTTGTTGTTGCTACAGGGTCAAATTGATAATGCACAGGACTGGCTGGACAAGCAAGGTTATAAATCTCATCGATCTCTACAAAAAGTGGAAAGGTAACATCGTGACGAATAAACTCGAAGTGTGGATTACTCATAAGTTCTTGGATATTATCTTTATTCCCCGTAAAAAGATTATCGGCACAGATAACTTCATTACCCTCGTTTAAAAGTCTTTTACAAAGATGTGAGCCTAAAAAACCAGCTCCTCCAGTGACAAGTATACGTTTTCTCATTCAATGTTCCTTTTTTGTTAGTGCAATTTTATCTAAACTTTTTAAAACAGACTGGACGGTGATCTCTTTCATGCAGATATTGTCTTTACAGTGTTTAATAACGTCGGTTCCATAGCAAGGAGAACACTCCAAATTGGCACTTAAAACGCTTACGTGACTCTCTTTATGTGTGTATGGACCAGTTAGATGCATTGGGGTTGGTCCAATAAGGACAAATATTTTTTGATTAAGCGCTGAAGCGATGTGTGCAGGTCCTGTATCGGTTGTTAATATAGCTTGTGCCCCATCAATGACTGAAATTAATTCAGCTATTGATGTCTTCCCTACAAGATCATTTACGTGTTGAGGATAAGGCTTAATAGGCTCAAAATAGTCCATCTCTTCTTTAGCCCCGATGATAACAAGGTCTATATTTTGATCAAATTTTTCGATAAACTCTTTCCAATATGCCTGTGGCCAAGCACGGTAATTGATACTGGTCTTTGAATGATGGGAGTTACTTGGATTAAGAACGATATAGGGGCGTTTTAGATTAAACTTTTCTCTGATATTGCTTTGTGGATCTGAAAATATTTTTGGTGTAGATTGATCCAGATAGTTTTTTTCTACAACGGGTGCAAACATTGCTTTAATAACATCAACCATATGGTTAACCTTATCTTCTAAGATAAGCTTTGTAAAAGGTGATCCGACCTTGTTCTTTGCCTCAATTTTATGACACAGTTTATCAAAGTTTGGATTTTGTTCGAGGTTGATCAAAAGATCATAAGGTTCTGATTTTGCATGTTTAACAATGGCTTTCTTTTCATTAGAGAGCCAGATAGGAGGTTTTTTATGTGTAAGAAAAAATATTTTATTAACGCGCGGATCAAATTCAAAAAGCTTTGCAGGACCAGGAGTAGTGACAAAGTCAATTTTGATATTTTTGCCATATTGAAGACGCAGTGCATCGATTACTGAGGTGGCATAAACCAAGTCGCCCAGCGCACCACAGCGAATGACTAGGACACGTTTGATTTCACTTAAAATATTTTTCAATTCAAATCTTTTTTTGAAATTATATCCAATCTCGAAACAAAGGCAGATTAGTGTAAAATACGTGCAAGGATTATTAATTTGAAACAGACATTTAAACGATATTTACCACTTTTAAAATCTTATGGATTTCAATACTTTTTAGTTTTTGTTGGGATAATCTTAACCGTCTCAGCTACTGCCGCAACTGCGTGGATTATGCAACCACTTATGGACGATATGTTTATAGCACGTAAAGAAGAGATGTTGATACTGATTCCTCTTTTACTAATATTTATCTATACCGGAAAATCAATAGGACGGTATCTTCAATCAGTTTATATGAACTATATTGGCCTGCATATGATTACGCGTTTGCGCCTTATTCTTTTAGAAAAAATCATCTATCTTGATATGAAGGTTTTATATTCCAATAAAAATGGAGAGTTGATCTCACGCGTAACCAATGATTTGGGTCGAGTTCAATATTTTGTCTCTAATATGACGCCAGAGTTAATTCGCGAATCATTGACGGTAGTCTCTTTGATAGGTTATGTCATTTATCTTAATTATGTTTTGGCCTTTTATGCTTTGATAGTTCTACCTTTAGTCATCTATCCATTAATATTAATTGCAAAGCGTCTGAAACGACTTTCTCATCGCTCACAAGAGAAAAATGCAGATGTGATGGTTCGCCTGACTGAGATATTTAATAATGCAGAAGTAGTAAAAGCCAACGCCACAGAGTCATATGAACTCTCTCATTTTAGTGAAGATAATGATAAGTTTTTTAAAATCAATATGAAAGCAGTCTATACCAATGAACTGGTCTCTCCTATCTTAGAGATCATTGCTGCTTTTGGGTTGGCAGCGGTGATTTATGTTGGGGCGCAACAAGTATACGCAGATAAAATGACAGTAGGTGAGTTTACTGCATTTTTAACAGCTGTTGGTTTGGTCTTTCAACCAGTGCGTCGTATCGGTTCGATTTATGGAAAAATTCAAGATGCTATTGCGGCGAGTGAACGTGTATTTGAAGTCTTAGATGAAAAAAATGAGATCATGGATGGCCCATTACTATTAAGCGAGGATATCAAAAATATTGATTTTCACCATGTTGATCTGAACTATGGTGAACTCAGCGCGCTGCGTGATATCAATCTGAAAATTAGTGCAGGGCAAAACATCGCCTTAGTTGGAGACAGTGGAGGGGGTAAATCTTCTATGATTAATCTTCTACTGCGTTTTTATGATGCGCAAAAAGGTGAGATCTTAGTTAATGATGAAAATATTAACTGTTATACCCAAAACTCTCTACGATCACATATCTCCATAGTTTCACAGCGTGTGTATATCTTTCAAGATACCTTAGCGGCGAATATTGCTTATGGTCAAGACGTAGACACAGCGCGCTTAGAAGAGGCGATTAAGTTAGCCGATGCAAGCTCTTTTGTTGAGAACCTCAGTGAGGGTGTTGATACGATGATGGAAGAGTTTGGCTCAAATCTCTCAGGGGGTCAACGTCAACGTATCGCGATAGCGCGCGCCATCTATAAACACGCGTCACTGATTTTGTTTGATGAGGCGACCAGCGCGCTGGATAATGAGAGTGAACAGCGTATTCAAAGCGCACTTGAATCTTATACTAAAGATAAAATTACGATTACTGTAGCGCATCGTTTGAGTACCATTGAAAAAGCAGATAAAATTTTGGTTTTTCAAGCAGGGAAAATTGTCGCCAGTGGTTCGCATGATGAGTTGATAGTGGATTCTAGTGAGTATCAACGACTGCAAGGGACATTTAATGAAGAGCAAACTACTTAATAAGGAATAGATGAATGATTTATGAAAATGATTTGGTTTATATCAAAGAAGAAAAAAGCGAAGTCCCTTGGTTGGTTGTTTTTACTAAGCGTGAAATTAAAGAGTTTTCTGAAGCTACCTTGGCTGAGAAAAGTGAGATATTTAGACTTTTAGATATTATTGAAAAAGAGATGTTGGACTATTACAATCCTAAAAAAATTAACATCGCCTCTTTTGGAAATATGTTGCCACGATTGCACTGGCATATTATGGCGCGCTTTGAAAATGACAGTTATTTTCCTGA
This sequence comes from Sulfurimonadaceae bacterium, assembly GCA_016744905.1. Taxonomy (GTDB): domain Bacteria; phylum Campylobacterota; class Campylobacteria; order Campylobacterales; family Sulfurimonadaceae; genus BB10. The sequence continues at coordinate 36,583 of JADGDM010000019.1, forward strand.
GCCGATGTGGGGACAAGTACAAAGAACAGCTGAACTGAATTTACCAAGTTTTGAGAATTTTGTTGAAAATTTGAAAGTGAAGTTGGAGAGTTTTTAAGAAGTTAATGTGTTAGAAGAGAGAGATTAGTATCTCTCTCTTCTTTGTCCACCGCCGTTGCCGCCAGATCTTTCACCGCCGCCTCCGCCAGAATTACGATCACGATTACCTTTGTAACCGCCACCTGAACGGTCACCGCCGCCAGATCTTTCACCGCCACCATTACGATCACGATTACCTTTGTAACCACCACCAGAACGGTTACGGTTGTTATTTCCACGGTATCCACCGCGTCCACCACGGCCTCCGCCATTTCCACGTCTTGCAGCGTTTGCTAAAATCTCTTCTAGTTTATGTGCAGGAATACCAATTTCATCTGGTCCCTTAACACTTTGACGGTCAAGTAGCATAGAAACCAATTTGTAAGCAATTTGCTCTTGGTCAATATCTTGTTTTAGTGCATCTAAGATGATATGCGCTTCATCAAATACTTTTTGCTTTTCGATCTCATCAACCAATTTGTTGTGGCTTTTGTTACGAACATCAATTTTAGTTGGAACATAAGCATGTTCCATTGACGTACCAACTTTTGCCTTAATACGTTGAAGCTCTTTGAACTCGATAGGCGTTAAAAGAGTAATCGCAGTACCCTTAGTTCCTGCACGTCCTGTACGACCGATACGGTGAACATAAGACTCAGGATCAAAAGGAATATGGAAGTTGAAAACATGAGAGATGTCATCAATATGAATACCACGAGCCGCAACGTCTGTCGCGATTAGGATATCAATTTGATTGTGCTTAAGTCCCTTGATAACCATCTCACGTGAACGTTGTTCCATATCTCCATGAAGTCCTTTAGCGCTGTAACCAACGGCTGAAAGAACATTTGAAAGACGATCAACCTCTTTTTTAGTACGACAAAATACTACTGCTTTGTTAACTTCTTCAGCTTCAAGAAGACGAATAATCGCATCATCTCTTTCGTTTTCATCAATCACATAGTAAAGTTGTTTGATGTCTTTGTTTGTAGTTTCACCTTTGGTGATAGATACAAATTCAGGCTCAACAAGGATACGTTTTGCTAAGTCTTTAATAGGCTTAGGCATTGTTGCTGAGAAAAGTAGTGTTTGACGTGTATTTGGTAAGTAGGTAAAGATTTCGTTGATATCATCTAAAAATCCCATATCCAACATCTCATCAGCTTCATCAAGAACAACAGACATTGGTGCGAAGTCTTTAATTAGACCTTTTTTTAAGATATCTAGTAAACGTCCTGGAGTCGCAACGACTACTTGTGCGCCACGTTCAATAAGTCCGATTTGACGGTTGTATGAACTACCACCATATACTGGAACTGTATTGATTCCTAGGTTTCTTCCGTATTTAAAAATCTCATCACTTACTTGGTTAGCAAGCTCACGAGTTGGGGTAATAATAAGCGCTTGAACACCTTGATCAAGTGGCATATTATTTAAAATAGGTAGTCCAAAAGCAGCAGTTTTACCTGTACCAGTATGTGCTTGACCTACAACATCTTTTCCATCTAAGATAAACGGAATTACTTGTTGCTGAATAGGGCTAGGAACTTTAAATCCTGCGTGAGCAATACTTTGTAAAATCTGTTTTTTTAGACCAAATGAATCAAATGTAATTTGATTCTCTTCTATTTCTTTTGTTTCGATATCCATTAAATGGTATCCTTTATATAATAATTTGTGGAATTATACCCAAATAATTACCATAATATATACAAATAGAATATATTTAATAAAAGTTTAAGAAAAATTGTAGTTGTAGTGGAACACGTACTGTTGTAGACAAAGCATTATTGGCTTATTTGTGTTTCTAAAGAGAAAAAGTGTGTCTCATCTTTGTAGTGATAATTTAAGTGATAATATTGTTGTTTTAATATTTTATCGCAGATGTAAAGACCCAAACCCAGACCTGAGGAGTGAGACTCTTCTTGAATAAAAGCCTGCGTATAATACTTTAATGGCTGACTGAGCGCGCTGCCTTTGTTAGAAAAGACGATGTTCTCTTTTTCTAAATATATATTCAGTGATTTTCCATGTTTCAAGGCATTGTCGATCAGATTTTTAAAAACGATACTCATCATAGAAAAATCACATCTCATCTTTTCTGCACCTATAGCGTGCTCAACACTTTTCTCTAACAGTAAAAGATCACAAGCATGATCTATAATCTCAATAATGGGGTACTCCTTAATGTCAAGATTATATTGATGCGAGGTGATTTTCTCGACCTCTGCCATCTCATTGATATTGCGCTCTAAAGAATTAAATACTGAATCTAGTTCTTTGGTGTACTCGGTACTCATTGCGGTGATTAAGCGACCTTTGGTAATGGGTGTGTTCAGTTCATGCAAGATGTTACGCATAAAAAGAGTTCGTGCATTAAGGAGAGCACGGTTTTGATCTATTGCGTCTTGAAAGGCATTGGAAAGTTTGGCTATTTCATCTTTTCGGCTGCTTCTGATGTTGATGTGTTTTTGAGTAAGCGCGTAAGTCTCCAGTTCAGTTTGTATTTTTTTAAGTGGTTTGAGACTACGCATCAATAAAAGATACATGGTTATTAAAATACCAACGAGTAATAGAAGTATAAATCTCAAAGTGTTTTGAAAAGGAAAAGGACGCTTTTCCAACTTAACAAGTTTGTCTAACTTTTTGAAATAAATATACAAATATTTTTTATCACTTTCAAGACTATATAGTCCAAAAGGTAAGTTTCTTCGGTGTAGTTTAACCTTGTTCTTGGGGTTTAATACCTCATGCTTTTCGGAACCTTGAATCAATATAACATGAAGATTTTTTAATGCTATCTCCATAGCACGAGGATTTGATCTGTTATGTAAAACTTGTTTAATATAAGGTGCTTGAATTGCGGCTAAATGGTACTCTCTTTGGGAGTCTCCACTTGAAGAGAAAAAACTCATAAGTCCAACACTAAATAGTGCGACTAGAAAGATAAAATTAATTTTAAAATGTATGGAGTTGAACATATTTAGTCTCCAATATAGCGATAACCAGCACCGCGTATGGTTTTAATGTAGATGGGTTGTTTAATATCATCACCAATCTTGTGACGAAGACGTCCGATAAGGACATTGATACTTTTATCTGAACTCTCCCAGTCGATAGCATTGACGGAGTTGATAATGAATTCACGTGAAAGAACCATATGTTTTTTTGACAGCAATAGGGCAAAAAGCTCATACTCTGCTAAGGTCAGCTCAAGATTAACACCTTGTTTAAAGATACTTAAACTTTTTTCGTTGACAGTAAAAAGTTCAGATGTTTCTTCTGTGTCTTGTGGTGCATTACGTTTGAGTTGATATTGTATGCGCGCTATGAGTTCGCGCGGATCATAAGGCTTTGCAATATAATCATCTGCGCCAACTTCAAAGCCAATGACCTTGTCTGTTGTGTCATTACGCGCGGTTGAGATAATGATGGGAAGTTGTGGGTACTCACGTTTGATAAGACGGCATAAATCTAAGCCGTCCATCTCGGGAAGAGTCAGGTCAAGTAAAACAAGCTCATAATTTGAGCTACTTAATTTGTCCAGCGCGCTAGATGCACGATCAACACTAAAAAGTTCAAAGCCATACTTATAGAGGTACTTCTCAAGAAGAGCCGTAATCTCCACATCATCTTCTACCATCAATATCTGTCTCATTTAGTCTTCTTTATTGTCTCTTTTTTCTGAACGTTTTTTTAACTCATCTAGAGCGATTTGTCGCTGTTCTACACTTAATATATTATAGGCTTTTTGCATAAAAGCAACTCTTAAAGCGATTCTATCTTTTGAGTGTTCATTCATGTATGCTTCTAAACCTTGTGCATCAAAAGTAGTGGCAGTGAAATATTTAGACATCTCTTTGATATCTTTTTTACCATTCATATGCTCTTTACGTAACTCTTTAAATTGCTCTTTTTGATCAGAGCTTAGGTCAAGTTTCTTCATGACTGAAAACATTGCTTTTGGTGAAAATTCACCACCATGATGAGGGCCTCTCATTCCACAACCAGTAAAAAGTGTACCACCAATCATTAATGCACTTAGTGCTGCTAAAATTCTCTTTTTCATTGTCTATCCTTTTGTTTTGATAGTCGTAGTATAGAATGAGAAGAGCAACATGAGGAAAATCTTAGATAAACGAAGGTAAACGATATCTGCGTGGCTTAGATAGAGAAGACTCTGTTCCGTCCACCATCTTTTGCACGGTATAAAGCATCATCTACGCGTTTTATAAGAGACTCATTGCTGTCTTCTTTTTGAACAGAGGTTACACCAATACTCGCAGTAAGTTGTTTGATACTGCTATAAGATATCTCTTCAACAGCGCGGTTGAGTTTTTTTGCCATACTAATGGCTTGATCATGAGGAGTAGAAGGAAGCACTATAATAAACTCTTCACCACCCCACCGACCAAATATATCGTTTTTACGAACATTTTTAGAAATCACTGTGGTGAACTCCTTTAAAACAATATCGCCTACATCATGTCCGTAGTTGTCATTCACATCTTTAAAGAAATCAATATCAAGCATTAAAATAGAAAATCCAGTTTGATATCTCTCGTAGAGTGTAAGATTTTTATCAATCTCTTGATTGATGCTATAACGATTAAGTATGCCTGTTAAGGTGTCTTTTGTGGCCAGATCTTTTAGTACACTTTCTAACAGTTTTCGCTCTGTAATATCATGACTGGTGACTATGAAATGTTTGATTTTCCCAGAAATACTCATAGGAGTAATGGTCATCTCCTCATGAATTAAGTCTCCATTTTTAAGTCTATTAATAATAGTATTGGTATAGGTTTCTCCAGATAAAATGGTATTCCATAAATCTTTATAAAATTTATTATCATGAATACCAGATTTAAAAAGGCTCATCTTCTCTCCAAGAAGCTCCTCTTCTTTATAATGGGTGTGTTTAATCAAAGCATTATTAACATAGGTAATACTTCCTTTTTCATCAGTAATCCGTACCAGCTCACTCATTTGATCGATAGCTCTGGCCATGAGGTTGAGTTTGATTTTTGTCTGCTCAGTGTCTGTGATATCAAGAATAGTACCGATGAGTTCAATAGGGTTACGATCTTTATCATATTTTACATAGCCCAGTCCACGAACATATCGTACAGTGTTGTCATGTCTAATCACTGTATGGTTAAACTGATAGGTACCGGAGGTCTCTATTGCATGTTTGATTTCTAGTGAGAGTGTTATAACATCTTCTTCTTCAAGGTAGGTGAGAAATTTGTCATAAGTTGGGGTAAAACTTTGAGGTACTTCACCGAGTATTCGAAATACTTCATCCGTCCAGTTGACTTCATTGGTTTGTATATTCCAAGTCCAATTACCTAAGTGCGCAATGGCTTGTGCCTCTTCTAGGTAACGGGTGTGTGTTACTTTAGAGTCTTGGGTGAGCTTTTCTTGGGTTAGATCTCGGTACTGAACCAATATCTCACCACTTTCTAGTCTGGATATATAGGTATATCGCCAACCGGTAATACGTTTATCTTGAAAAAGGTTGATCTCTTGTTCAGCGCAGATATTTTGACTATAAGACTCTTCTAGAAGGTCATAAAAACCATCTTCTTTCGCAAGGGGGAAAATGCATAGAAGAGATCTTCCCATAAAGTCTTCTTTTTTAATATCCTCATTTCTAACTGAACGATCATTAAAGTTTACAATAATAAAATCATCATCGACTTTTTTAAATACAACGACATTTAAAGAGATGCTATTTATGGATAAATTCATACTCTAATATACATTAAAATAATTAAAACATAACTTAATTATAAGAAAGAGTTAGTATTAAATTTTCCATCCAAAGTGTGTAAAGAGTCTTAAAAATGTTTCATCAAAACCTGCTTGGATATGCAAGATCTTTTTTGTCAGTGGATGTTGAAATTGAACACTGTTTGCATGGAGTAAAAGTCTATGTGAATCCAATTTCTCACGAAATGCTTTAGTATGTCTCAAATCACCATGGGTTGTATCACCCACAATGGGATGAAAGATATGTTTAAGATGTCGACGTAGTTGATGTTTACGTCCGGTGTGTGGAGTGATTGAGAGAAGAGAGTAGCGCGCTGTGTCATAGCGACCAATTTGTAAGGGAAGTTCTACAGTGTCTAAGCGTTTATAC
>JADGDM010000093.1 GCA_016744905.1 Sulfurimonadaceae bacterium
GCATATACCAAGTAGTTTTTATATTAATATAAAATATTATTTAGTATTCTAATTACGCTGGTATGATTATTGCTGCATATTTATTAATAATCGATAGGAATATAGATGGCAATGATTAATCAGTTAAAGCTCAAAAGTAAACTACTATTCCTCTTCTTCCTTATCTTCTTTGGGGTGACATCAATTTCCATACTGGGATATATGAATATAAGCTCAATGAAAAAAAACTTAGATTTATTATACTTCGGTTCTTTTATTCCAGTAAATGAACTAAATACTATCAACCTCGAATATCATCAAAATATAAAAAATAACATAGTATTAATACTTAACTATGAGATATCTCCTGATGTTGGTTCAGCGAATATTAGAAAATCATTACAAATAATTGAAAAAGAATTTTCTAAATACACTGCACATTTTAAGAGAGATGAAGAGCTTAGCTATATTGGTTTTGCAGAGAAAAAGTTGAAAAAAATGGATCAATATTTTGGAAAAGTTATAATATTTCTACTTAATGAAGAGAGCCAATTTGATCAATTCTCTGTACCTATGCTGGTTTCTAAAATAGATGAGATTGATAATGTCATAGAAAAATTATTAATTTATGAAAAGAATATGGCTCAATATGAGCGTAAGATGTTATTAATAACGTATGACAATACTCTTTTTCAAGTTTCAATTATTATTTCAATTATTTTAGGTTTAGTTCTCTATTTAGCGTATGCTATTTTTGAAAGTATTAGAAGGCATCAAAAATACTTAGAGTCAAGTGCAAAAAAATTAAGAGAAAATAATATTAAATTAGAGCAGTCATCGTACACGGATACTTTGACAACCTTACATAATAGACGTTATTTTAATATGGTTTTTAGTAGAGAACTCAAGCGGGCTAAACGTAATAAAAGTAATTTTACTTTTATGATGGTTGATATTGATTTCTTTAAACAATATAATGATTTTTATGGTCACCTTGAAGGTGATAAAGCTTTAAAAAGCGTTGCATTATCTCTTAAACAGACACTCTTACGTCCATGTGATTTTATTTTTAGACTTGGTGGCGAAGAGTTTGGAATTATCGTGTGTGAAACAGACACTGAGAATTCTGGCTTTTTAGCACAGCGAATAATTGATAAAATTGATGCCTTAAGACTAAAACATGAAAAAAGCAGTGTGAGTTCTCATCTTAGTGTTTCTATTGGAGTTTTAGCTTGTGTTCCTAATATCGGTCTAAAAGATGATGAAATAATTAAAAAAGCTGATGACAATTTATATCTAGCAAAAGATACAGGTAGGAATAAATATATAATAAGTGAAGAGGTGTAGATGAGTTTTGATAAAGAAGAACGTTCAATGTGGTTTGAAGAACTGTATAAAGAAAATTTCTTAAAAGATGAGCATATCCCTTGGGCGAAGATGAAAACAAATGAGTACCTTGAAGAGTATTTAGAAAATAATCTTCCCAATGGAAAAGCTTTAGTGGTTGGTTGTGGATTAGGTGATGATGCTATAGCTCTTAGCGAAGCTGGTTTTGATGTGACTGCTATAGATATATCAGAATCTGCGATTAAGTGGTGTGTTGAGCGCTTTGATGGTTTTGGTGTTGATTTTAAAGTGCAAGATATATTTGAATTGCCTGAGGAGATGCTGGGTAGATATGATTTTGTCTTTGAGTCTCAAACTATTCAATCTTTACCGCTTGTTTTACGTGATAAAATCATTACAGCCATCTCCTCTTTGGTAAGTGAAAATGGTAAAGTATTGGTCATTGCACATGGAAAAAATGCAGGTGAAAAATTTACTGGACCACCTTGGCCTCTGGAAATAAATGAGGTAAAATTATTTACAATGAAGGGTTTTAAAGAGTTAGAATTTAGTATTTTCGCAGAAGATACAGCACTTTCCACACTGCGATTCAGAGCACTATATCAAAAAGAGTAAATTTTTTTATGTTATAATGATATATAGCATATCGGTTAAAAGGAGATTATTATGAACATTTCATCATACTCATTTCAGTCTACTTATCCAAACCCTGTACAAATTGGGACACCCAATCCTCAAGCTGTAGAGCAAAACGAGGTAAATAAAGAAGTTGAAAACAGACCTAATGTTACAGAACAGCCTTCTTCTTCTGAGACAAAAACCTTTTTAGAACAGACCAATAAACCATCTATTATTAATCTTGATAGTAGTGCAGGGTCTATTCCTGCGACAATGGCTGTGAGTAAGTTTACTGAGGTCAATACACTACTGCAAGCAAACGCTGCTTATAGTAGCTAATGTATTATTTTTTAAATCGAAAGTTTTCTTTCTCTAAATAGGCACGTAATTTAACTTGTAATTCGCCTTGAAACTCCATGTATCCATCTTTAAATGACCCACCCGTTCCTAAGGCTTTTTTTACTTTTTTAAGTAATGCACTACTGTCCTCTTTTGAGAGTTGAAAAAGCCCAACTAAGGTCACCACTTTTCCACGGCGTTTCTCTTTTTTAAAATGTAAAAAATGCTTATTTGGAAGAAGAATTTTATTTGGATCGTAGTTGCTACTATTTTGAGTAGACTCTTTTTTAGCTTGAATCTCTTGCCATTCATCACTAAAATTTGCACCAATATTTAAATCTAATTTGACACCCTTAGCCATGAACCTCTCCGATATATTCAAAGCGAGGCATACAAAGACCATCAATATTAACAGACTCTTCAAACATCGTTTTAGGGCGTACCCAAAGACCTTTGTCTGAATACAGTGCACGATAAAGAACCAGAACCTCTTCGCTCTCTGAGTGTCTAACTTCATCAATAACTTCGTATTGATTGCCTTTGTAGTGCTGATAAAGTCCTGGTTTAAGTGGCATCTAAATTACTTTTTGAACCAAAGAGATGATTCCATCTTCATCTAAGGCATTAGAAACTACTTTGGAAAATATAGGGTTTTTACAAAATATATCATTATCATAAAGAACAACAATCACTTCATCACCTGATTTTAAAAATGTTTGTTCACCATACTCAGTATAGCGCGTAGCACCGATACTGATGATGGCTTTAGTTGGATAGTTAATCTCTTTGAGGTATTCATTTATTGGCTCTAATGGACCCATATCAACCTGAGTATTAAGTTGATTTTTAATCCAATCAGTAAGTTGTTCATAGAAGTACGTGTATCCACTAACTTCTACATCTTCACCATAACGATATACATCCCCATCACGACGTAGAAAACTACAAATTCTATATTTCTCTATGTTTGAACCCTTACTAAAAGAGTCAAGTTCGATAAGTTTCTCACTGAGTCCCTTAGAGTTAGTACCCCAATTTTTTTTATGAGAGATTTTTTTAGCACCTTTTTTACGAAGTGAACAGTCATTATAGGCACCAAAGTGTGTTGGCTTAATATCAAGAACTTTTCCATTAGAGTAAGTCAATTCACAAACGAGTCCAACTTCAGGTTCAGCTTGGACATTGACGACTTCATCAGGCATTGTAATAGTGTCTGACGAAAGTGGATATATACCCAGTGGACTAGAACTACTTGGTAGATAAAAAGGAAAGAGTCCTTTTGGTGCATTAGGATCTTCGGTGATAACATCTTTAAAGTCTTCACTTTCACCCGCTTGTTCTAAATGAAGTGCAAAATTTCCAGCAATACCTAGACCCAAATAATCTTTATAAGTTTCCACTAATCTTTTCCTCATTGAACTGCTCGTAAGTACCTTTGAAGTCTGTCCACGTTCCATCAGTATGTAACTCGATGATTCGTGTAGCAAATGCGTCAAGTAACTCTCTATCATGAGACACACAAAGTACATTTCCTTTAAAGTTAAACATCGCTTCACCAAGGGCAATAATTGCTTCAAGGTCAAGGTGATTTGAAGGCTCATCCATTACAAGAAAATTTCCGTTTTCAAGCATCATTTTTGATAGCATCATACGGTGTTTTTCACCACCAGAAATCTTTACAACACTTTTTTCTTGCTCTTCTCCAGAAAACAACATACGACCTAAACAGTTACGAATCTCAGCAATATCACGTTTTGGATCAAATCCACGTAACCAGTCATAAAGTGTACCATCACCACTAATTTGATCAGCAGTATCTTGAGGAAAGTATGAGTTTTCAATAGTCGCACCCCAAGTAACTTCACCCCCAGCGCTTGGTTTCATCTCTTCCATAATAAGCTTGATAAGTGTTGTTTTACCGACACCATTGGCACCGATTAATGCAATTTTCTCATTTGGTTCAATTTTCATAGAGAAGTTTTTAATCACTTCTAAATCATCATAAGAGTGAGAAATATTTTCAATATTTAGTACTTCATCACCCATTTGACGTCCCGCTTTGAAGACGATACTTGGATCTCTACGAGAAGATGGTTTGATATCATCAATCTCCATCTTATCAAGTTTTCTTTGACGAGAGGTTGCTTGTTTTGCCTTAGAAGCATTGGCGCTAAAACGACGAACAAAGGCTTCCAGTTCATCTTTCTCTTTCACTTTTTTAGCGTTGTCCATCTCAAGTTGTTTAGCGATAACCGTTGCTGCAATATACCACTCATCATAGTTACCTGTAAACTCACGAATCTTTTTATAATCAACATCTAAGATATTGGTTACAACAGAATTTAGAAAGTGTCTATCGTGAGAGATAACAACTAAAGTACCTTCATGACGTTTCAGTTCATTTTCTAACCAACCAATACTTTCGATGTCCAAGTTATTTGTAGGCTCATCTAGGAACAGTACGTCTGGTTTAGGGAAGAGAACTTGTGCCAATAAAACCTTGAATTTATCCGAAGTTTTAAGACTTGACATTGGGTTTTCATGCTCTTCTGCTGGGATACCTACATTGGCAAGAATTTTAGAGATTTGTACATCATACTCATAAGTAGGATCTTCTTCAACACAGATAACTTCAAGTTCAGCAAGACGATCATTGGTTGCGTCATCTTCAAAGTCGCCTGTTACATAAAGCTCTTCTTTCTCTTTTGTTGCATCATAAAGGCGTTTGTTACCATAAAGGACAGCGTCCATAATAGTAAAGTCTTCAAAAGCATACTGATTTTGTCCAAGTACGCCGACTTTAAGACCATTAGCTACGTTTACTTCACCTTCAAATTCATCAATCTGCCCAGAAATAATTTTAAGAAAAGTTGTTTTACCTGCACCATTAGCACCGATAAGTCCATAACGTTTATGACGATCTAGTTTGAGGTTGATTCCCTCGAAGAGTACGCGATTACCGAATCGCATTGTGATGTTTTGAGTTCTTACCATGAGTATGCCCTTGAGATATAATTGCGCGATTATATCTAAAAGAGTTTAAGCTGAGTTTTATATTTAATATTACTTCATGCTATTGATAAGAATATTGACTTTTTCATCACGTGGAAGATAGAGGATAGTTCCCTCAGTAGAAGAACGCAGATAGATTTTTTCATGACTTCTATGCCATGCATCAAGATAAACTTCATAACTTTTTGAACTACGATCCATTAAGGCATGCACTTCATTAGCAAGTAGTTGAGCGTATAGAACTTGGTTTTTGGTTTTTAGGCGTTCTTTCGTACAGAACTCTTTATTATCAGGATCTGCTTTGATTTTTTTAGATGATGTGTTTAGTTGTTTACGCGCTATTGAGTACTGTCGGGGAATATTGTTTGCGGTGCCCTCATCATCCAAAGTATCTAAAATAAGTGTGTATTTAGAAAGATAATTAAAGCTCATATTATCAGCATATAATAGTATGGATTCCTTATACAAGTCACTGCTTTCAGCATTTACATCATCCAGGAGTCTTTGATCAATATCTTCAATAATTGCATTGAGTTCTTCATCAAACTCTTCATAACGATTTTCAAAGTTATCAAAGGCATTGGTATGAAGCAGTCTCTCTTTTTGAATAAGAAGTTTTTCGAGTCTTGATTGAACCATCTCTTTTGATTCTAATCCATGATCAATATATTTTTCAGTGGCTATATAGTAAATATATTGTTCATCACGTTGCTGAGAATTTTTTGTATATTTTTTGAATTTTTTATAGGTTTTTTGTGCATTGATAAAACTAAGTGGTGCATAAAAGTTTAATTCATAGTCACTGCTGGCGCGCTGCATTTTATCATTCAACTCTGCAATCTGTTGAGAGCCGAATTTATCAAAGCTTTTTTGCTCTTGAATACTGAGTTTCGGTGTTCCACATCCTGAAAGGGTAAATAGTAGAACAAGAGAAATTATTATCTTACTAAGATACTTCATGAAGCACTCTCTTCAAAGTTTCTTTTAACACGCATGGCAAGGCTTTTAAAAAGCTGCTCATCTTGTCCCATCTCTTTTACTTTTACCATCGCTGCTTGGATTGACTGAGGTGTTAAAACTTCACGTACATTAATGGCAGTACGGATCACATCAAGAGGTTTAATAAAATCTTCAACCAAAAGGGTTGCGTTTTCAGGAAAGTCGAGCGCTTTCATACTTTGAACAAATTTCTCATCAAAATTCCAGTGTTCAAAAAGTAGCCCACTAATAAAGTAAGAGGTAGTATCAGCGTAAAGCTTTTCACTCTCTCCTATATCTTCACCCGCAGCAAGCTCATTATAAAAAGCAGAACTGTATGAACTCTCAGCCAACTCTTTTGCCAAAATAACTTTCCCCATTTCCATTATTAATGAAATAGCGACCAGATCCTGTGCATTGCGAATGTCAATACGCATATACCACTGAAACATCAAGGCACTTTGCAGATGACAGATATCATTAAAGTGTGCATTAGAGAGACCATAAGGCGAAAGGTTTAGACGGAAATTTTGTTGCATGGAGATAGAAAGAATAAAACCTCTAACCATACGCGTTCCAAAAAGCATAACTGCTTGATGAATTGAGCCAATTTTTTTAGAAAATCCATACTTAGGTTCGTTGATAATAGCCAGTAAATTAGCCGTTAAAAGAGAGTCTGATTCAATGGCTTTAGACAATTTCTTGATATCCACATCTTCTTCACGAAAAAGTGCTTGAATACGCTGAATAGAAGCATTTAATGCAGGTAACGATTCAATCTGTTGAGTGACAGTTTCAAATGACATATTTATGTCCTTTTGTGTTTTAAGTATCTAAATATGACAAAAATCAACTAAAAATAAGATGAAATACTAATTATGCACAGCAACGTTTGAATTTTTTTCCACTATTACACGGGCAAGGTTCGTTGCGCCCTATCTTTGTATCAAAAAGTTTGCCTTCAGTATAAAACCACTGTCCCTCTATTTTTTTAAATTGACTGATTTCATGAAGGAGCTTATAAATATCATTTTCTTTATAATAGGCTTTAAATTCAACCAACCCTTCATCACCATCTTCACGCTCTTTAAGTACGCTGAGTTTTGTCCAATTTGATGTTTTAGAATGCTCTTCTATCAGTTCGATATCTTCTTCATAACGGTTTTCTATGGCATTCGTCTCATAAAGAAACAGACCATTTCCTGTTGCATAAGCACTGTAGCGCGCACGCATTAATTCAGAAGGTGTTGAGGCATATCTGATTTTTGAGCATATGGGTTTACAACACTGTTCATAATCTTTTTGACTTCCACAGTAACAAAGCATAAGTCTCCTTGAAGGTGTTTTATTGGTGAGAATTATAACAGAAAGCAAAAATTTACAATGATTGGAACCTCCATCAGCATAGTTATAAGAAAATAAGTGTAGTATTTATAATAATTTATCAATTAGGAAGTTGTTTGAAAGCTATTGAGTCTCTATTAGCAACAGAAGTATTGCACTATTTTCGTGATCCTGTCATCATATTAGACACGCTTGGTCAAATCGAATATATTAACAGTGCGTTTGAAAAGCTTCTTGGTTTTGATAGTGATGAGGTTATTGGAGAGAATATAATAGATTTTCTTCTCGATGCTTCCATCTTTGACAGCTGTATAGAAGAGGTTAGTACAGAAGCTTCTTGTGAAAATAGTGAAACACTATTTAAACATAAAAGTGGTGCATTGATAGCTACTATTAAAAATGTACAACTTATTGAACAAGACAATGTCTCTAAAATATTTGTCAATCTTCGTGATGTTTCAGACTTAGATGAAGAAAATAAACTTTTAAATGCTTCTCATAGTGAGTTACAAGAAGAGCAAAAACGTTTAAATCAAAAGCTTCATATTACACAAGATGAGTTTAATGAAGTATTGAGTTCTGTAGATGACATCATCTGGTATGTTGATGATAAAAGTATGGATGTAAGATTCGCTTCTGAAGCAGTGGAAAGTATCTTTGGTATTACAAAAGAGAACTTTATCAAACAACCTCATATTTGGCAATCGATGATCCATGTTGAAGATCAAGAACGAGTCATGCAGTTTTTTATGAATATGGAAGGGAAGTCTTCTCAGATTATAGAGTTTAGGATTATACATCCTGATGGTTCTATCAAGTGGTTGAATAATAAAATAATTCATAAAAAAGAGTTGAATTATTTTATTGGTATCACTTCAGATGTCACTAATGATAAAAAAAATAAAGAGATGATTGAGTTTATGGCCTATCATGACTCTTTAACAAAGCTTCCTAATCG
>JADGDM010000001.1:0-92217 GCA_016744905.1 Sulfurimonadaceae bacterium
GATTCAGAGAAGAGTATACTTTGCTCAATCTGCTCGAGCGCTTTATTTACAAAAAAATCATCTAAAAGATAATAGAAGATAGTAGAACCTATAATAAAAGTAGCCAACATAAAGCCAATGATTTTTCTAAGAAGTTTATCTAACATTTTTATGTCCTGTATTATAATTTAATTTTATATATTGAGTGTATGTTTACTATACTGATAAGCTGCTTAATAAAACTAAACTAATCTTTAGTTGTTAATATCTCTTTAAACTCTTTTATGAGTTCTAACTGTCTTATGGCTAAATAATTAAGCAAATCAGTATGCTTTTTATCTGTTAAAGTATAAATCAATACAATGTGAAATATTTTCTTTTTTTCTTCCAGTTTGAGAACTTTTGCACTGGTATTAATAATAAGTGGTTTTTTGTTTGTATATAGAACAAGGTCTATATGCGCTAGGCTTTTGACATGAAATCCACTGGGAATATTTGTCATTGTGATACTTATAGAGTTGATACTAAGATCAACTATCTCTATATCGGTAACAAAATTATGCTCTTCATAAAAAAGAGTAAGACGTGCCTGCTCATCAGCTTCAACACAGACATTTTCTCTGTGTGTTGGAGAATTGATTAAAAATGAGAATTCGCAGGATTCTATACTTTGGTCATGCGTATTATTGTTAAGTATTGAACGACATTGAATATCATGAGGAAAGGTAGAAGAACTTAAAATCATCATTCTTTCATAATTGACTGCTTTTTGCTGTTTGAGGGAAGTTTTGAGTCGCATACTCTTTTCATGAATGTCGACAATTACTGCTGTATTTGTGATTTTTATCCCTCTATAAAATGAATTAATACGAATTTCTGCACTGTTACGCTTTAACATTTTAAAGAGATTATAGATAGTTTCTTGATTATTGATGGCACGTTCATGATTCATAGATTTTTTATCAAAAAGATCCAGTAAATTTAATTCGGTGATATCATTCAGCGAGAGAATATATTTTTTTGAATTGTCTTCTATATTTTCTATCACCGTAGTTCGGAGCATGAAATGATGAGAAACATTGTTATTATCTGAAATTTTAGTATGAAAGAGTCTTTTAGGATGTTTAATTATGTTTTCAAAATAATTCGTTTCTTGCGTTGAAAAAAGGAACTGATCATGTTCTAGGAGGTGATCGCTTAGTTCAAATGATGCATTTATCATCTCGTCAATATTTTTAAATGAGAAAAATTGAATACATTTATCATTGGCCATGACGACCTTCTCACTTTCCATTAGTAAAACAAAATTATCTTGATGATTGAAGATATTGTTAATTTGTTTGACAAAAATATCTTTATTTTCAGTTGCTTTGATTTGAACGACACAATCATATAAAACATCAATGAGTAGCTCAAGAGCTAGGGGTTTAATGATATATTTAAAAATTTTATAATCAATAGCATTAAGCATGTATTTTGAATCATCACGTGCAGTTGTGAAAATAATTTGCACAGCACTGTCCAGTTCTCTAAGCGCTTTAGAAAACTCTATTCCATCCATATTTGGCATGGTGATATCTGTAATAATTATTTTTGGATTATTGAGTTTAAAAGAGGCTAAGCCTTCTTCCCCATCCCCTGCAGTATAGACTTTTGAAAACATTTTTTCTAAAAAATCAGCTGCTTGGGTGCGTAGACCTACATTGTCCTCTACGTATAAGATAGGAATAGTATTGGCTATTTTTCTAAGGGTTTTGACCTTTTCAATGTCCATGTAGTCTCTTGCCCTTTATAATAATTAATAATAGAATTAGTTATTATAATCACCTAGTATAAATTTAATCTAAAAGATGATAAAAAGATTATTTTAATGCTCACTTTCATATTTATCACGGATATCTAGGAACAGTCCAAAGTTGTCTATAAGTAAGGTGACGAGTGAAGGATCAAATTGCTTACCACTTCTGGCTTTAAAAAATGAAAAAACATCATTCATATCCCAGGCTTTTTTATAAACTCTGGTACTACTAAGCGCATCAAATACATCAACAAGACCCAACATACGACCTAAAATATGGATCTCATTACCAACCAAGCCTTGTGGATATCCACTGCCATCATAATATTCATGATGTTGATGTGCCATAATAGCGGCGACTTGGAATAGGGGTAGTTTAGAGTGTTTTAATATATCATAACCAGATTGGGCATGTTTGTGCATCACTTTACGCTCTTCATCGGTATGTTTATCAGGCTTTTTCAAGACATAGTCAGGGGTTGTTACTTTTCCGATGTCATGCATCTCAGCGGCATTTTGAATCATCTCGACACGTTTATCATCATAGCCTACCAAACGCGCCAGCAGACCAGTGTACTCTGCAACGCGCATGACATGATCGGCTGTCTCTTTATCATGGATACTAGAGAGTGTACTGAGGACATGAATCAACTCTTTTTGAATCTCGTTTTGTTCACTATTTTTATAAAAGTGAAGTTTGAGTTGTGTGACAACACGCGCTAAAAGCTCGACCTTGTTAAAAGGTTTTAAAATATAATCAACCCCACCTGAATCATAGGCTGATTTAATATTCTCTTCTTTATGGTCTGACATTAAAAAGATGATAGGAATGTTGGCGTATTCACTCTCTTTAAGAGTTTTAGCTACCTTATAACCACTTGTCTGTTGTAAGTTGGAAGCCATAATAATGAGATCAATATCGGTAGTCTCTTTAAGCTTTAGCAGTGCTTTTTTTCCACACTCTTCAGTACTTACAAGATAGCCTTGTTTGCCTAAGACAGAACTGAGTAGTTTTAAAGTCATTGCATTGGGGTCGATACAAAGAATATGAGAAACTTTCTCTTCAAAGTTTGACATTATTTACCTTTAGTAGTATTGAAATATCGATACTCACTCTGTTTTAGTTCGCGACCCGCATAGAGCCAGACGACGATGGCTGAGATTATAACACTAAGTGCGATGGCTAACCAAACAAAAAGAACATTGTGTGTCGTTCGTGATAAAATTTCTAATAAGATAAATGGAAAAATTAGTTGTCTAATGGCAGAAAGATAGAAAATAAATTTTGGTCTCTCTATTCCTTGAAGCAAGGCGACAAAGATAAAAACGACGGCAAATGGAAAGACCATAAATGCCTCTACTTTTAAAAATATAACACCCTCTTTTATCACATTAATGTCATCAGTAAAGAGTCCAATTAATTGTGCAGGAAGAAAAATCATCACAAAAAAAGCAAAGAGTGAGATATAAAAAGAGTAAAGTAACGCTATCTTAATGACTTCATGGATACGGGGATAGTCTTTGGCTCCATTATTTTGAGAGATGAGTGCCAGAACAGCAATATTAATCCCGACAATGGGCATAATCGCCATCTGCTCTATCCGCATTCCAATACCCATCGCCGCAATAACCTCTTGACCAAAAGGGGAAGCATAATAGGTGATAATAAAGATTCCAAGTGCCATAAAAAGCATATTAGCTGTTGGTGGAATACCAAAGCGAATGAGCTTTGAGTGTAGTGCTCCATCAAATCGAAAACCACTTTGAAGCAAGGGAGTTTTACTTAGTTTATAAAGTAGGTAGACCATAGTTATCGCTTCAGAACTAATCGTAGCGTAGGCGATGCCTTTGATCCCAAAACCCAGTTGCACAAAAGTATAATCTAAAACTATATTTAAGAAAAATGAAAATATTAAAATATTTCTAAAAGAGATAAAGTCACCTTGTGCATTGAGAAGCGCATTGATAAACATAGTGAGTACAAAAAAAAGTGTTCCATAAACAATGACATCGATATAATCCAGTGCGCTGGCTAAATACTCACCTTCTGCGCCCATCAATGACATCAGAAAACTGTTGCTAAAGATACCAAAAATCATGACCAAGAGAGAAAGGACTAAGGCAAAGAGTAGGGCATTTTTTGTCATAACAATAGCGCGCTCTCTATCGCCTTCACCTAAAACATTTCCAATGATAGAGGTCAGTGCTTCACTCATTCCTATCGCCACACTCAAAAGAAGGAAAAATACAGGAAATGAGAGTGACAGTGCTGCGAGGGCTTGTGTCGAGATGGTTCCTGCAAAGTAGGTGTCAGTAACATTATAAAGTGTGTGAAATAAAAAGCCAATAGTGGCGGGGAGAGCGAGGTTTTTAAGGTGTGTACGGATGTCACCTTGGGTTAAGTCTTTAATGATGGAAGTACCTTTTGTTTATGTTCTCTTGCTTATTAATTTAAACAGTGTACAATAAAATAAAAAATGAGTGCTTATGGAATTTAGATATATTGGAAAAAGTGGTCTACGCGTCAGTCCAATTTGTATGGGAACGATGACTTTTGGTACACAGTGTGATGAAAAAGAAGCCTTTAAAATTATGGATAAGGCTTATGATGCAGGGGTGAATTTTTATGACACTGCTGAGTTATATCCTGTTCCTCCAAGTGGAGAGTTAGCAGGCATCACAGAGGAGATGGTGGGCAGATGGATGAAAACGAAACCACGTGACAGTATCATCTTAGCAACTAAGGTTGCAGGCGCAGCGTCTGGATGGTTTGTCCCACCTATGCGCCATGGTTTAACGATGATGGACAGTTTTCACATCGAGCGCGCTATCGAGGGTAGTTTGAAACGTTTAGGGACGGATTATATTGATCTGTATCAGATGCATTGGCCTGATACTATTGTGCCTATCGAAGAGTCTATGAAAGCCTTTGACAAGTTGGTTCAAAGTGGAAAGGTTCGATATATTGGAACGTCTAATGACACGGCTTATGGAACCTCAAAAGCACTGAGCACATCAAAGTATGAAAAATTGGCACGTTTTGAGTCTATTCAAAATAACTTCTCCTTGTTAAATCGTCGGTTTTTAGATGAGCTTTCAACCCTAGCGCGCAGTGAAAATATCTCACTACTTCCATATTCACCGCTTGCAGGTGGCGTTCTTAGTGGAAAGTACAATAAAAACCCAGATGCCAAAGGGCGTTTTGGTGATTATATGAAATCTAAAAACCAGCGTCAACGTCTGATGGCAGCGCGCTTCATGAATGATCGTTCACTGCTGTCAACGCAAAAATATATCGCCATTGCACACGAGGCGGGTATGAGTCCAACGACCATGGCAACTGCGTGGAGTAAACAGTTTGACTTTGTGGCGTCAACGATTATCGGGGCAACGAGTGCGGATCAGTTAGATGATACTTTGGCTGCGATGGATATCACACTCTCAGATGAGGTTTTAAGCGCGCTGGATAAGGTACATGATGAAATTCTCTACCCTATGGGTTAGCGCGCTACTTCTTTTTAGTTTAACTGCCTGTAGTATTAAAACCTATGAGCAGAGTGCACCTAAGCTGATTACTTTTAAAACAAAAAAAATTAAGTATCATGACTTGGGTTTTATTCGTAATACAGGAGATGCCTTGCAGATGGAACTGTTTACGGCTGGGGTACCGGTATTTCGCGCAGATATTAACCATCTTATCTGTACGAAAGAGGGCTGTATATCTAAGTCGAAATTTCATGATGAACACTTTGAGGATGATTACAATAAGAACTTTTTTCAAGAGGTTATTTTAGGTAAACCCATTTTTGACAAAAAAGCGTATGTGAAAACAAAAGAGGGTTTTGAGCAGATTTTCAAACTTGAGGGTCAATATAATATTATCTATCGTGTGCGTCAAGATCAGATCTATTTTAAAGACAGACACAATAAAATCTTGATTAAAATTCAAAGTGTTGACAATGGACATTAGAGAGACAACAATCTTTATTATCAAGGGAAAAGTACAAGGGGTTTATTATCGTGTCTCTATTCAGCGCGCTGCACAAAAAGTAGGTTTTAATGGCTATGTTAAAAATCTTCCAAATGGAGATGTTGAAGCAGGGGTTTACTGTAAAAAAGAGAACCTTGAAAAGTTTGTAAAGATATTAAAACTGGGCTCATCAAGTTCTAAAGTTAAGCGTATTACACGAAAAAAATCTGAGCTACTATTAAGCAAGGGTTTTGAGATCAGGTCTTAAAACTTTCCTTCCATCGGTATCTCAAAAAGTAAAAAATCACTTCCTTCTTTCGCTTCTATTTTGAGTGTTTTAATCTCAGATATTCCTAAGCCATCACGGCTTTTTAAAATATTCTCTCCTACCACTATCTCACCTGTGATAACAAAAATATAAAACCCATTTTTTGGATTATTTAATTGAGGTTCATAGGAAATTTTCTTGCTACTTATGGCGCGCTGTAGGTATGAATCTTGTCTGATTTGCATACTTTTTGTGTTTGTGTTTGGTGAAAATATTGGGGTGAGTTTATCTTGAAAATCTTGTAGGCTAAAACTACGCTGTTGATATCTAGGTGTGCTCTCTCTTTGGTTGGTACTGATCCAAATTTGAAGACCTTTAACTTCCTCAAACTGACTTGGATTGGTCTCGGCGTGTTTGAGACCTGAACCAGCACTCATCAGTTGCATATCTCCTGCTTTAAGCAGTCCACTGTTACCCAGTGAGTCTTGATGAAAGACTTGTCCTTCAAGTAAGATACTTAAGATTTCGATGTTTTTATGGGCATGTTTAGGTGTTCCACTAAGATGGGTGAGTTTAAAGTCATCAATAACACGCAAGACACCAAAACCCATCTCGTTCGCACTGTCATAATCAAAATAGTTAAAACTCTGTTTCATGTCCATCCAACGTTTTTTTACTGTAGTTCGTTTACTACTGCGTAAAAGTTCTGTTTTGGAAAAAAGAAGGGAAGGAAGTGTCAGGAGTAAAACTCCTGCACTGAGAAAGAAGTTTCTGCGTTTCATAAACTTTTCCTTTAGGCGTAGGTTCTATAGGGCACCGTTTTTAGACTTTTGATACAAAACAGTTCAAGATTCTCTTTCACGTCAATATTAAGCAACTGACTTTGACTAATAATCAAAAAATCGTCTTTAATGACTGCTTGATTATTAAGTAGCGCGCTGCCCTCAAGAACATAAAGTGAATAGATATATCTTTCATCAATATCTATCTTATATGTATCCGCATTAAAGTGCATTTTTTTGATCTCTATATTGGGTGTGACGACCTCTACCTTCGAGTTTGTACCTACATACTCTATGCTCTCAACACCCTCTTTTTCACTACTTTCAAAACTTGGGTAATCTTGATATCCCGCTTCAGTTTTTAAAGAGACTTTGAAATCAGGATCAAACCAGATTTGAAAGAGCCTTGTATCTTTGGTGATTCGCTCACTATGATAGACACCCGAACCCGTTTGTGTGACTTGTAACGCACCGGCTTTAAGTGGTGTCCATACTTTACTCACTGTATCATAATGCTCGAGTGAACCTTCAAAAACAAAGGTCATAATTTCAAAACCTTTATGGGGATGTAGAGGAAACTCAGAAGTAGAAGAGGCCTCTAAATGTGCCCAGTAAAAAAGGTTTGAGTAGGGCTTTTTATCGCCACCTGGAAAAGGAATCGGCTTGTTTTCAACAAAGGCACCACCAAAAAGATGCTGAATTTGTTGCGCCTCTTTAGGATAATACTCTAATGCTGACATTGGGTTTTCCTTTTAAGGTTTTAGTAGCGCGCTATATGCTTCTTTGTGACGAATCATAACAAGGACAGTAAAGAGGGTTAGCATTGCTGCACCACCGATTCCTGCAGGATCTAAAAAGAGGTGTGCTAAGGTTGCATTAATCATAACTGGCATTAAAACAACAGCCATTAAAGGCGCAAATTTGTTGGCTAAAAATGCCACACCTGCAACGATTTCAACGACTGCAACGAGTTTCATAAAATAACCCGTTGCAAAAAGCGCACCCATAAAGGCACCCATAGTTTCTGGTGCTGGAGGCATAGGGATGAAGTTAAGAAACTTGTTGAGACCAAACATGACCAACATAAGACCTGCTAAAATTTGAATGCTTAAAAATATTTTATCTTTCATGATAAATCCTTTAGTTTTTATGCCCTTAGTTTAACAATAGTTTGGAGATAAAAGAAAGAGTCAAAAATCTGAATTAATGGTTATTTGTCGGAATTGTATTGATTTTTGAATTTTTTTGGCGATAGACTTTAGGGGTGATACCTTCGAATTTTTTAAAAAATCGTCCCATCTCAGAGGGGTTTTCAAAGTTCAAATACACAGAAATTTGAGCAACACTTTTATCACTATAGGCTAAAAGATACTGTATCTCTTTCATCACTCGACTATGAATAAAACTCAGCGCGCTGGCATTGAGTGTCTCTTTGATAGTAGAAGAGAGGTGTTTGGGCGTGATATCAAGCATTTTGGCATAAGATTGAACATCTTTAATGTACTCAAAGTTCTGCTCGATAAGACATAGAAATTGAGTTCCAATCTCTTGTGGACGTGTTATTAGTTTTGTGTTGTGTGCGCTCTTTTTTTCACGTTCTAAGATAAAAAGAAGTTGGGTGAGTATCATTTTAGAAAGAAGTAGATACTGACTTTTCTCATTTTTAAGCTCACTATCTAATTGCTCAAAAAGTGTGACAACCGTTTTGAATGTGGGTAGGTCTAACAGTGCGTCACTAGGGTTTTCATGAAACTTATAGAGCATCTCTTCAAGTTTTTGAGTATCAATGTTTTCTTGAAGTAAAAACTCTTTTTCAAACAACAGTACATAAAATTCAGAGTCATCATCACTGTCAATAAATGAGTGAATAAGTCCTGCGGGAAGAAGTTGCAAGGAGTGCGCATCTATTTTGTATTCTTGTTGTTTAACATTTCTGATGGAGCCACCACGAAGACATAAAATCAATATATAGTGATCACAACGAACGGGTACACCACTGCTTTTTCCCCCACTGTTGTGTAATAAAACAATATCCTTTGGCACAAAAGAAGGAGAATAAATATCCATTCCAAAGTGTGGGGCACTTGTATGAAGGTGTTTGTAAGTTTCTAGTATCTGTTTTATAGTGAGAGTCATAGTAGCATCTTAGCATGCATTTGAGTGTTTGTAAACTATTAAGAAAGACATAATTTTTAATCATATATCATAAGAACATATTTTTATATAGGAATTTTATGCATTTTTCGCAATTTAGTATCGTTAAAAAATTATTGATTTTACTCTCCATTGGTGTTCTCGTTACACTGATTCCTTTTGTCTTGATTATGACCTCAATTGTAAAACCAAAAATCCAATCGCAGAGTCTTTTAGATGTTAAATACAGCAGTGAAAAGCTTAAACTCGAAATAGAACACACGGTTCATGATACTGAGCGCTTGGTGAAATCTTTGGCTGCACTTGGTGAGCAGTGGAATCAAGACTTTGATCAAGACAAAGCAGATTTACATAACTTTTTAAATGTAGTTTTAGAGGATGATGTTATTGCTGGTGGAGGAATTTGGCCAGAACCTTTTGTATATGATAAGGACAAAGTATTAAGGGCTTTCTTTTGGACAAGAGACAAGCAAAAGAATTTTGTTTTTGTAGATGATTATAATAAACAAGGACGGGGCAATTATCAAGATGAAGCATGGTACAAACCCCTAAAAGAGCAAGGTGAGGCTAAGGTTGTTTGGTCTGAGCCATATATTGATCCCCATACAAAGGTTTTAATGATTACGGCTTCTGTTGGCATGTATGATCAAAAGCGCTTTATTGGGGTTGCGACTATAGATCTTTCACTTATGGGTGTCAATAGATTACTTTTAGAGGAGACATCTATTTTTAAAGGCTATGTGCTTTTGCTTAATAGTAAGCAACAACTTATAGCCTACCAAGGTCTTAACAAAATTGATGTGGATGATGATTTAATTGATAATCTTTTATTAGAACAGAAATCAGATACAGAAATTTATAAATATTCTAATGACTCTATTTTGGGCGAAGATGCAAAAATAACCTTGTTGGAATTGGATAATATTCATTGGCAATTGGTTTTAGTACTGCCCAACAGTTATATCTACCGAAATATTGAACAAGTCTTGAAAAATGTCGTGCTTGCCATTCTTTTGATCGTTATATTGATGTTAAGCTTACCCTATATTATTTTACAAAAAATATTGGTTAAACCGATTCAAAAGCTTTCAGAAGAACTCTCCGAAATTAAGGATCAAGATAATGAACGTAGATACTTGAATGTTGAAGGTGCTGATGAACTCAGTAGTTTGGCAAAAAGTTTTAATCTAAATGCTAGAATGGCGTACAGAGCCCAAGATAAGCAGTTAGAAACCAATATCTTTATCAGCAAAGAGATAGAGCGTAAAACAGCAGAATTACAAGCAGAAGAAGAGATGTTTGAGATACTTTTTGAAGAGGCAGCAGATGGAATATTGTTGATTAAAAACAGCAAGTTTATCCGTTGTAATCAGACCGTTGTAAAAATGTTAAGATATGAAAACGCACAAGAGTTATTAAATGCACACCCTTCCGAACTCTCTCCTGAATTTCAAGCTGATGGAAGAGGCTCAAAAGAGAAGGCAGATGAGATGATGAGAATAGCCATACTGAATGGTTCTCACACCTTTGAATGGATTCACCAGCGCGCTGATGGTGAGGATTTTCCGGCTTTGATTACCTTAACCAATATTAAACTCAAACATGAAGATATTATTCATGTCACGTGGAGAGATATTACACAAGAGGCTTCTTTAAAAGTAGAAATGGAAATAAAAAATATAGCGTATAAAAAACTGGCTGAAAGCCTTGAAGAAGAGGTGGAAGAACGTACCTATGAACTCTCCAATGCGCTACGCTCTAAGTCGGATTTTTTGGCCAATATGTCTCATGAGATTCGCACACCTATGAATGCTATCCTTGGATTCATTGATATATTAAGTAAAAACGAGAAAGATACCGCACGTATCGAGCAGTTTGGGATGATTAAGGAGTCTGGAAAAACATTGTTAAGTATTATCAACGATATTTTAGACTTTTCAAAAATGGAGAGTGGAAAAATGAGTATCGAATATGCGATATTTGAGACTTGTAAGCCTTTTGAGCAGTTGGTGGATTTTTATCAAGAGAAGGCACATGAGAAGTCGATTGAACTGCAGATGAATGCTTGTCCTGAAATGCCTTCTCATGCGATGGGAGATGTGGTAAGGATTAAACAAGTTGTGACCAATTTACTCTCTAACGCTATAAAATTTACGCCAAATTTTGGAAGTATAGAGATCAGTATTGAGTATCTTGAAGTTGAGAAAAGTTTTGCCTTTGTTATTAAAGATAGTGGGGTGGGTATAAAAGAAGAAGCACTGGAAAAAATCTTCTCACCCTTTGAGCAAGAAGATGTTTCAACAACAAGAAAATTTGGTGGAACAGGCCTTGGACTTGCTATCTCCTCAAATCTAGTGGAGCTTATGGAAGGTGAGATCAGTGTTGAGTCTGAACTGGATGTTGGAACAAGTTTTAGAGTTGTTTTACCTCTGTTTAAAGAGGACATCGCCAGTGATGCTTTAGAAGTAGTTGAAGAGTTAGATGATGAGCTAGAGTTCCTTGGTGATGTTTTAGTGGTGGAAGACAATAAGGCAAATCAGATGTTGATGAAATTACTTTTACTCGACCGTGGTTTGATGTGTGACATCGCAGAGGATGGATTGATTGCACTGCGTATGTGTAAAATTAAAAAGTATGATCTTATTTTGATGGATGAAAATATGCCCAATATGAATGGGATAGAAGCAACAAAAAATTTAAGAGAAGACAATATTTATAAAAATGCGACAACACCAATTATAGCAGTCACTGCGAATGCGCTCAATGGTGACAAAGAGCGATTTTTGAATGTGGGGATGGATGAGTATATCTCTAAACCAATCGATCATAAAGAGTTAGATAGAGTGCTCTCTTTATATCTAGAACGAGATGAGAGTTAGAGAGGATTTTGTAATGTATAGTGGTTTTTCTAAAAACGCCAGTGATTTTTTAAGAGAGTTGGGCGAAAATAATTCTAAAGAGTATTTTGAGTCTCGTCGTGAAGATTATGAAAAATATATCAAGCAAGCCAGTATTGAGTATGTAACTGAAATGGGTGAACACCTTATGGCATTGGCACCGGTGCATCTCAATGCAGTACCGAAAGTAAATGGTTCACTCTTTCGTTTTTATCGTGATACCCGTTTTGCTAAAGACAAACGTCCTATGAAAGAAGAGGTTGGTTTGGTGATTTGGCAGGGAAAAAATCCCCGTCTAAAATCCTCTTCTTTTTATCTTCAGTTTAATGCGGAGCGCCTTTTTTTAGCCGTAGGTATCCGTTGGTTTGATAAAGAGACACGTGATGTTTATCGAGACTATCTCAAAGATGAAAAAAATTCGGCGCGCTTGCATGGTATTTATGAAACGTTAAAACAAAAGGGTTATGATATTCCAACAGACGCTTATAAACGTTATCCAAAAGGTTTTAAAAAAGAGGACAAGTATGCCTACCTCGCTTTAAAAGATGCGGCGTATGCCATTAAAAGTTTTGATGTTTCAGATCTTTATGGCGATGGTTTGATTGATTTTGCTTACAAACATTATGAGACTATGTTTGAACTGCAGGCCTTTGTTTATGAGATGAGTCTAAATGTTGAGTACGAATAAGGAAAAAAATGAAGTTATTAGTTCTAATATTGAGTTTATATAGTTTACTATTTGCCGCACATATTGATACATTTGCACAAGAGATGAACTATAGTCGAGATTATAATAGTGCGCTGGCACAGGCAAAAAAAGAGAATAAAATGTTGATGATTTTAGTCGTCGGTGACTACTGCCCTTGGTGTAAAAAGTTTGAGCGAAAAACGATGAAACGTAAGTGTGTTGATGCCAAAGTGAAAGCGGATTTTATACCTGTGATTATTGACAAGTATAAAGACAAGGGGAAGTATCCTGAACAATTTTACTCGCCTGTTATCCCCAGTGTTTATTTTGTAGATGCGCGCAATGAAGAGAGTTTGCATCAAAGTGTGGCGTATATGAAAAAAGATGAGTTTTTAGATAATTTAGACGACGCTTTGATGTCGTACGAGGAGTAGATATGAAAAAAATATTTTTAAGTCTGATGATGGCGATGAGTCTGTTTGGTGCCTCGTCATTTTATTCACTAGATAATGTGGATTCTTTAAGTTATTACTATGCGGGTAAAAATAACTTTATTTCTAAAGAGCATGCTAAAACAATGAAAGCAGATGTGACCAATAGGTTAATCAAGGCGGGTTTTAGTTTTGGACAAACCGATGCACTTATCTTGGTGGTGAAAATAAATGCGATTGTAGTGGATAAAACGCAGGTAGTAAATGTTGAAATCTCTTTAGCAGAAGATGTAGTGACCAATAGAAAAGAGAAAATCGAAGCATTTTCACTGACGTACATTGACTCTAAAATGTTTAAAACGCAGACCCCATATAAAGACAGTATGAAGACACTAGATACTTTAATTGATAAGTTTATTGCCCTACATAAAGATGATAACGAAGAGTAAAACTACTTCGCTTCATCTGTATATTGATGAATCAAATCTATATATTCAAAGAGATTGTCTAGGACAATCTCTACTAAACGTGGCTCAAAAGCTTTCCCACTCTCTTCTCTTAATAGACTTTCTATACTCTCTATATTCCATGCCTCTTTATAAATACGTTTAGACGCTAAGGCATCTAAAACATCAACTATGGCTACAATACGTGCACACTGAGGGATATCATCGCCACTTAGACCCTGAGGATAGCCACTCCCATCATACTTCTCGTGATGTGAATAGGCAATGATAGAAGCGGTATTTAGTATACTTCTTTGAGAGTGTTTTAAAACATCATATCCTAAGACTGCATGTGTTTTCATGATCTCATACTCTTGAGTAGTCAGCTTTGCGGGTTTAAGTAAAATACTATCAGCTATACCGACTTTACCTATATCATGAAGTGGTGAAGCAAATTGAATGAGTTTTATATCTTCATCGCTAAGGCCATACTCTTTTGCAATGAGTGCGCTGAGTTTAGAGACTCTCAGTGTATGAAATTTGGTGTCTTCTGAACGTAGCTCTTCCATATTACCCATGGCCATAATTGTCTCTTCAAGTGTCAGTTCGATCTCTTCATTAAGTTTACTAAGCTCATCATTTTTTCTTTCCAGTGCTTTCTCTCGTGCAATAACATCACCAGTAAAATGATTGATATTTTCTGCGAGTTGTTCCATCTCTTTGATCTCATATTCCTCACTTTGAATTTGCTTATGAGATTGATAGGCTTCTTCACCTGAACTGATGATATTTGCTAGTGGTCGGCTCAAATAACGCTCTATAAAATTAAACATATTAAAAAGAATAAGCAGTGCAATAAAAAGTAGAAAAGCAATAATAATATAGGTATATTTAAGCATAATACTTTGGGATTGATTGATGTCAATTTCTAATGAAATAGCGCCTAAAACGTCATTTTCTTGCGCATTGTGACACTCAAGACAGTTGAGTTGTTCTTTAGAAGAAGCAATATATGGAACCAATGCTTGAACTTTTTTTTCATTATAATCCCAAGTGAAATTAGGCTCTGTATTAATAATTTTATCTTCAAGGTTAAGGTCATTCAGTTCTTGTTTAAGTGTAGAGTTTCCAAACTGCTTAAGTATATTGCTTGAGCGAATTATATGCAGTGAATTTATATCTTGAAGTCTAATTATCTCGTTAAGAAAATATTCTCTCTTAGACATAATTCCTGCTTTCATATGAGAAGTGAGACCTGCTTTAACGAGGTTTGCTATCTCTAAGGCTTTGGTTTCTACACTCAACTGAAACAGCTGTTTATAACTTAGTGCTAAAAGCATCAATATAGTGATGATTGATATTGTGAAGATCTGAACGAGCCGTATGAAAGTCATACGTTTAAGGGTTCTTTTGTGCATCTATTACCTTAGGTATTAAGTCCTCTAAAGTGTAACATAATTATAAATAAATAATAATAAAGCTTAAATACTTCCTCTCGCATAGGTTCTTTTAATTGGTGGTTTATAATGTGGATCTTGACCTTCAACCGTCCAAAGTTCTCGACTGAGTTCGCTAATGGCTAGTGAAAATTTATCTTCGATGAGTTCTAAAGTTTTGTCATTTTTGAAGTACTTCTCTAGTAAAGCTTTCTCTTGCTCAAAGGAGAGTAGCGCGCTGGGTACTTCATCAGAAGGCAATAACTCAAGTTCTTGAGAAGTTTTAAGATTGAGCAGAAACCATAAAGATAAAAACTCTTCACTATAATGATTTAAAATCTCTGTACTATAAGACTCAAAATTCTTATATGGGCTTTTTTCAAACACAGTAATAATCAGTGAAACCACCTTATGTAAAGAGGGAAGTGGTACCATCTCAAAAAGCTGGCGCGCTACTGAATCTCCTCTATTATGCTCTGCTCCGATAAAGACTCTTGCACCCCCTTCAACAGCCCCAAAGTTATTGGTCTTCAGTCCAATAAGTCCGATATCTACATGACGGTGACGACCACATCCTTTGGCACAACCAGAAAATCCAACATGAATTTGATGTTCTTTTATTTTTTCAAGAGGGAGATACTGTGTTTCATCTTTGATGTTCCAAAAGGCAAAAGGACAGTACTCACTACCCGCACACGCCATAATGGTGTTACTTATTTTTGGTGACTTTAATGTCTCTAGTTTTGTTTTTAAACCAAGAAGGTAGATGTTTTGATCGATACCTATACGGATTTCAGCCTCTTCTTTGAGTGCTAAAGAAGAGATACTCTCTAACTCCAGCGCGCTGACTCGTCCAAAGTCACTCTCATAACAGTGTGAAAAACTACCATCATTTAAGGGCTCATCAATTTCAAAACGACCTGTTTCTATAATGCGCTCACCAGCGGAAACAAACTCTTCCTCATACGCTTCATGTAGATAATTTTTAAAGGTGTCTAATCCTATCTCTTTGAGTAGATAAAACAGTCGTGTGCGGGCACGACTAGCGCGTGATCCGTGTTTGTTAAATGTCTCAACAAAGGCTTTGAAAAATTTTAAAACTTGATCAGGAGTTAAAAAGATATCTGCGCAGCGTGCTACTTCTGTATTTTTTCCACCTAGAAAAACATTAAAGCCATAACTGCCATCTTTAAGTGCCAGTGCGAAGAAGAGATCATTGGCGTATAGTGAAGTTACATTGGCACTGTTCCCAGAAATACCAACAGATATTCGACGTGGTAACATACCCACATAAGGGGGATTTTGAATGATAAATTCTTGCATATCCATCACAATATCTGAGGCTTTAAGTTTTGAGTAACGACCCTTATCATCATAAACATCACAGACGATATTGCGGATATTATCACCAAAACTTTGCCAGGTAGAAAGACCCGTTGCATTGACAGCCTTCCAAATTTCTAAAATATTTTCTGCTTCTAAACCAGAGATTTGCATCCCTGCACGTGCAGTTAAAATGAGGTCTAAGTCATACTCTTCTAATATTTTAGAAATTGAGAGTGATTGTTTGGCTGTGATACGTCCAGCAGGGAGTCTTAGTCGGAGGGTGAAGTCTTCTTCTGCAAACTCAGCATTATAGATACCAAAGTCTTGAAGATAGTAACGATCTGCCTCTTGAAGATTTTCAAAGTCAAGTGTTTCAAACTCTTTAAAAAAATCTATAGGACGCAGTCGCGCCTTATATCGTTCACGTTTGTTTATCTTTTTAAAAGCATCTGTCATTTCACTCATAGCACACCCCTTAATTATAAAGGAGATTTTAGCGAAGTAGATAACTTTTAAGGATGACCTGGGTCAATTGAGTGTACTAAGGTGTATCTGGTGCTCTTGTGATCTCTTGTACGGCAGAAATGACACATGTTTTTCCAGTATCGTTATCCAGGTCATTTTCTCCACATAAGCCATTGACTATGTCCTCTGTTGATATTGCTTGATTGTTATTACTATTTAGAAGACCATAATCAGTACAACTTTTTACTTCGCTACCATCATAAACAATTTGAGCACTTTTTGTTGAGGGGTTTCTTAAAAGTTCAGCCAATAAGTTGGTACAGGTTAACTGAGGAACCATATTGATCATGATGGTATAAATTTCGATACTACCAGAACTCAGTGTACTATCATCCCACGAGGTGGCAAATTCTTGTGAGCTCGTATAAACTTGCTTTCCGCTCGGTGTAGTAAACCCTTCTAAACTAATTTTATAACCCAAGCTATTACAAGTACTGGCGCTGATGACTTTAGCAGTGGTACCGTTATCAGGATCTGCTACACAGTCTACTACGGCATCATTAGCGCATAACTGAAGTTCAAAACCATTAGTGACTTCACTTTGTATACAAGCATCCGTGACTGTTTCAGTATCTGAACTGTTGTCGGTAGGGTCTAGGGGACAACCTGTAAAAAGTAATGGAGTGAATAAAAGAGAGAGAAAAAAACATTTTTTCATAAAAAATCCTTATTTAGATTTGTAATAATATACTAATTAGTGTTAAATAAATATATTATTAGTATAATGGGAGATATAAACAAGGAAGAAAATGTTGATACGTCTTTTAATCATTCTTACACTTTTAGCACTTGAACTTTCAGCACTAAATGTAGAGTACTTCTATGATAAAAATTCAACATTAAGCTTTACTCAAATCCAAAGTGTCGACTTTAAAAAATCAAAAAACCCTTTCACGTACGGATATAAAGAGGGTGATGCTTGGTTTAAAATTGAGATCGAAAATGTGTATGACAGTGAAGAGTTGATTCTCTATTTTAGTGAACCTCTCTGGGAGAAATTTGATTTCTATTCACTAGATAATGGTGAAGTTACCGTATTTAATGCGGGACTATTGGTTTCCTTAGAAAAACGACAAATTTTAGATGTTAATCCCGCTTTTGTACTAAATATCCCTCTTTACAGTTCTAAAACGTATTATATAAATGCCAAGACTGTTTCTGGACAATTGGGTGAATTTCAAGTAAAAACCGCCAAAGAGTATTACAGTCCCACACATTTTAGTTTAACAGGGAAATATCTTCTTTTTCTAAGTATGCTTTTAGTGGTTTTGATTTTAAATCTTTATCTATTTATTAGACGACGTGAGCGTATTTATGGATATTATGTGGCTTATCTTGCTTCGTTTATGGCTTGGATTGCAATTCTTAGTGGAATTTATCTGATTTTTGGATTTAATGGTTGGAACGAAGGGTTACACGCTTCTGGAACCTTTGTGGTACTCTTTTTAGCACTGTTTTCAGCAGAATATTTAGAATTAAAGGAACGTAGAGACAAACTCAACCTGGTATTTAATCTTTTTATTGTGTCGTTTATTTTGTTGGCAATTTTAATTACTCTAAAAATCCCATATGCTACACCTATATTTAATATTTTTGCTTCTGTATTTTTTACACTGCTCCTTATTGTGGCCATTAAAGTCTATCAAGAAGGGCATCTAAAGATGCGCTATTATTTGGTAGCACTGATTGTTTATATGCCAACAATGATGATTATGACCCTTAATTTTAATAATATTATTGCTAACAATGACATTACACGTTATGCCTATGTCTTTGGATCTATGGCTGAGATACTATTTTTTAACTCTTTGATGATTACGCGTTATAGTGAAGCAGCAACGGAGGCCAATGTAGATGTCTTATCTAACCTTTATAATAGAAGATATTTTCAAAGCTACTCTCAAAAAAGCTTTTCTGAAATGCGTAATAATGATGAGAAGTTTTCTATTTTGATGATTGATATTGATAATTTTAAAATAGTTAATGATACCTATGGTCATGCGGTAGGGGATGAGGTTATTAAAAAATGTGCAGAGATTATGAGTAAATTGACACGACTTGATGATATTGTAGCGCGCTATGGAGGAGAGGAGTTTATCGTGATGATGAAAAACTCACAAGCGCCAAGTGTTCTTGATGTGGCCAATCGAATTAGAGAGACCATCGCTTCTTCAGGGCTTATATTGAAAAATGAAGAGCGCGTTTCTTTTACAATTAGTCTGGGGATCAGTCATCTTGAATTTAGTGATGAAGATATAGAGATGGTTATTCAGCGCGCTGATAAGGCGCTGTATCAAGCGAAGGCCGAGGGTAAAAACAAAGTGGTGGTTTTTTAAAATTTTACAAACATCCACCATGGGTTAAAATAAAGACACCAAAAACTCTTTTTGGATCTTCTTGGTCAGTCACATCACTGGTTCCCGTTGGTTGAGGAGGTTTGACACTTCCCATAGGCAAAGAGATATTTTCTCCATCATAAACACCCTTGATGATGGGATCTTTGAAAAGTGCAAAACTACTATGAATACGATACGCTTCGCCAATTTTTAAAACACTAGAGAGATCAACTTCTACATCGGGTGTATTGTTATGATTAAAGATTGTAATATCTGCGCGTCTTGGATCATAAGTGTTGGCTTTTATAAAGACTTTTAGCCCTTGTTCTGGAGGGCTATTTTTGACAACATTGCCATTAACGCCACTACTAATATAATCTTCTGCACTCCCCGTTAATCCTCTGTTGACTTCTGTATTATGGATGCTCATTGATGACCACGTCCCAGTAATCCAAAGATTTTCATTAAGATAATTGTCTGAAAGGAGAGCATCTTGATCTTCAACACTGCCTCCATAGCCTAAGCGCGTACCACGTGAATTCATAGAGAAGCCAAGATTATTTTTTAAAGTGAGGTCTTTGACGGGTTGAAAACCACCTATAAGACAGTTGTCTTTGTTTTGTCCAAGAGATTTATTGGATGCACCTGTCATAAACCAAGTGTTGTTTTGAACATCAAAACCATTCATCTGTCCGTTTTGTGTATAGACATGAATGCCCGTACCATAACCAAAAAAAATGATGTTGCCTTTGAGGTTTTTATAGCCTTCTCTATTTTGCGCATAGATGGCGTGACCATGGCCACGATCAGGCCCACTCCAGCCATTGTTATAGATGATATTTCCATAGAGTTCAGAATTCGGTGCGTCACTCCATGTATTCATCCCACTACCAACATTGTCATGCACGATGAAGTTAATGACTTTGGTATTGGCACCATTCACCGTGACGCCACTATTGGTGTTTAAGTCGCTGGGATTTGAACCTGTCTCACTGGAGTTGTGGGTGGTAGAAGAGCTATAAATCTCAAGATCATAATACTCTGTCCACGCCCCCTTAACCCAAAGACCAGAGCCTCCATCAGGAATATTGCTATCAATGCGTACCTGTTTTCCAGGATAAGGTTTTACCTTGATTGGCAGCGCGCTGGTTCCTCTCAGTTCGGAGAGAAAGTTGCCTTGATAGGTCCCTTCTAAAAGCCAAAGTGTTTCACCTTCTTGGATGGGAGAGTCCGTTCCCAGCGCGCTGGCCAAATCTAAAGGATCACTCTGTGTTCCACTCGCATCTTCTTTACCTGTAGGAGAAGCAAAAATACCTACAGGCAGTTCTAAGTTTAGATTCTTACATGTAGAGTCTGCAAATGTCTGTTCAGTGATGATATTAAACGCATTGAGGTTGGCAGTTGATGTTGGTATTCGAACTTGCGTGGGTGTATCTTCACTACAGGCGCTAAAGATAAGGGCAAGAAGAAGAGAATTTATCGCAAGATGAGGTCTCATTTTATAAACTCAACGATGTCTGCAAAAGGTTCACGAAGCTGTGTTGACTGTTCGTTGAGACGATAACCAAATGGTAGAACCATACTGACTTGATGTTTGCTTGTATCAAGATTTAATATCTGTTCAAGTTGTGTTTTATCAAACCCTTCTATCGGACAAGAATCAATCCCAATATAGGCTGCTGCACTCATCATATTACCCGCTGCGATATAGGTCTGGCGCGCTGTCCATGCATAGATATTTTCATCACTGCTCAAAGTAGTGTCTAAATGTCCGGCGTAAAGACCTAAGTAAAATTCTAACTTATCCTCAGGCATCTCTCTACGTGCAAATCGTTTTTTAGGAATTCCCGTCTCAACTTTAACGCCCTCTATCCCCGCAAGAACAACGACAAGATGTGAACATGAAGTGATTTGAACCTGATCCCAACACGCAGGACGAATTTTAGCCTTGAGTTCTTCATTGGTGATCACTAAAAACTTCCACGCTTCCATCCCAAAAGAAGAGGGGGAGCGATGTGCCGCGTCCATAATGAACATCATCTCTTCATCACTGATTTTTTTACCCTCATCAAATATCTTACAAGCATGACGAAAATCCATCGCCTTAGTGAAGTTGTTTTGCATAGTAAATCCTTTAAATTATTAGACATATAGTATCACATATTTAAGATAAAAATTAATATTGCAATGGTTTTGCAATGCTTTAGAGTTATCATTGGGGTAGATGATTAAACCAAGGAGTTTGAGATGTTTACCTTACAAAAAATAACAATAATTTTACTGTTGGCTTTGTTACCGCTTTTTATGACAGGATGTGATGACGGAGCGGATGGTTCGGTGGGTCTTACAGGAGCCTCAGCAAATGACGCCATAGTTAAGGTTTTAGCTGAACCTGTGGGAGAAAACTGTGTCACAGGTGGTCAGTTGATTATG
The DNA here is from genome assembly GCA_016744905.1 of Sulfurimonadaceae bacterium. Lineage (GTDB taxonomy): Bacteria > Campylobacterota > Campylobacteria > Campylobacterales > Sulfurimonadaceae > BB10. The sequence goes on from JADGDM010000001.1 coordinate 21,470, forward strand.
AGTGGTAATGATGTGAACCGAAATGCTCTTTTAGATGTTGAAGAGATTACAAGTTCGGAGTATATTTGTAATGGAACGGCAGGATCGGATGGTCTAACTGGGAGTGATGGCATCGATGGGGCCACTGGTGAGACTGGTACGGCAGGAGAATCAGGTGTGGATGGTGCAACAGGGAGTACTGGTGCTACTGGTAGTACTGGAGCAACTGGGCTTACCGGATCAACAGGAAGCAGTGGTTCAACAGGTCTTTCTGCTTTGGTTTTAGTCAGCGAAGAGAGTGTTGGCTCCGCCTGTGAATATGGAGGTCAGCGTATAGAAGTGGGACTGGACAGTAATCGTAATACTGTTTTAGATACCAGCGAAGTAACACAGACCTCGTATATCTGTAATGTAACACCTACCTATGAACCCAGAGTTCAGGTAAAAGCCTCAATAGATATGGGATTTGAAAATATCATCAAGACAGTGACCACAAAAGACGCTGGTTTTGAGTTGATTAGTGCCAGTAATGCAGACTGTAATATAAGTCAACTCTATCACTGCGACAATCTCAATATTAGCACCATCTCCAATACAGAATCGGTAAACCTCAACGTTTTTAATTCTAATTATATCTGGTTGAAAAATGAGTATCAGAGCTCAAAAAGGGTGAATACTCAAGGGCTGGCTTTTAATGCCAGATATAATCATCAAGTGGTCAGTTTTAACGACAAACTTTGGCTTATTGGGGGTAGTGGTGAGACACGTAAAAATGATATCTACTCTTCGGATGATGGGGTTATCTGGACACAAGAGAGTGCTTCGGCGGCATTTAGTGCAAGGTCTTCTCATCAAGTAGTCAGTTTTAATAACAAACTTTGGCTTATCGGGGGTAGCGATGGTAGCAGTCTAAACGATATCTACTCTTCAGCAGATGGGGTCACTTGGGTACAAGAGAGTGCTTCGGCGGCCTTTAGCGTAAGATATGATCATAAAGTAGTCAGTTTTAACAACAAGCTTTGGCTTATTGGAGGTAGAGATAGTATCAATCTAAACGATATCTACTCCTCAGTTGATGGGATTACTTGGATAGAGGAGAGTGCTTCGGCAGCCTTTAGCGCAAGATTTGTTCATCAAGTGGTCAGTTTTAACGACAAGCTTTGGCTTATTGGGGGTCACGATGGCGGATTTCAAAATGATATCTATTCTTCAACTGATGGAGTCACTTGGATAGAAGAGAGTGCTTTGGCGGCCTTTAGTGGAAGGTATGGTCATCAAGTGCTTAGTTTTAACAACAAACTATGGCTTATTGGAGGGTATGATGGCGCATTTAAAAACGATGTCTACTCTTCAACTGATGGGGTCACTTGGATAGAAGAGAGTGCTTCGGCAGTTTTTAGTGGAAGGTATGGTCATCAAGTGGTCAGTCTTAATAACAAGCTATGGCTTATTGGCGGGTATGATGGGACATTTACAAAGGATGCCTACTCTTCAACTGATGGGGTCACTTGGACACAAGAGATTGCTTCGGAAGCATTTAGTGGAAGATATGATCACCAAGTGGTCAGTTTTAACAACAAACTATGGCTTGTTGGGGGAAATAATAATGATACCCACTCTTCGGCTGATGGAGTCACCTGGACACAAGAGATTGCTACGGCGGCATTTAGTGCAAGAAGTAATCACCAGGTGGTCAGTTTTCAGGGCAAGCTTTGGCTTATTGGGGGTTACGATGGTAGCTATAAAAATGATATCTACTCTTCAACTGATGGCGTGCTCTGGACACTAAGGAGCGCTTCGGCGGCATTTAGTGCAAGAACCAATCATCAAGTAGTCAGCTTTAATGACAAGCTTTGGCTTATTGGGGGTTACGATGGCACAAGTAAAAATGATATCTACTCTTCGACTAATGGAGTGACTTGGATACAGGAGAGCGCTGCGGCAGCATTTAGTGCAAGAACTGCTCATCAAGTGCTTAGTTTTAATAACAAACTATGGCTTATTGGGGGTTATGATAGCACTTATGAAAATGATGTCTACTCTTCAACTGATGGCGTTACTTGGGTACAAGAGAGCGCTTCTACGGCATTTAGTGGAAGGAATAATCATCAAGTAGTCAGTTTTAACAACAAACTTTGGCTGATTGGCGGATTTGCTGGCACAGCTAAGAACGATATCTACTCTTCAACAGATGGCGTTACTTGGACACAAGAGAGCGCTTCGGCAGCTTTTAGTGGAAGGCTTGGTCATGAAGTGGTCAGTTTTAACAACAAACTTTGGCTGATTGGCGGTAATGATGGCAGCACAGCTAAAAACGATATCTATTCTTCGACTGATGGGGTTAACTGGTACGAGACCAAAGAGTTTAATTTTGTCTTTGAATAGTAAAGCAAAAATGCAAGAATAAGTTTAAAGCCTTATAATGTTGAAAAACAATTATAAGGCTTTTTTCATGGCAAAATTTATCGGCGCACACACTTCAGCAGCAGGAGGTGTTTTTAACGCTCCTGCAAACGCAGCAAAGATCGGTGCTCAAGCCTTCGCACTGTTTACAAAAAACCAACGTCAATGGGTTGCTAAAGATTTAGAAACTGAAGTTATTGATAAATTCAAGCGCGCGCTTGATGATGCAGGAATATTACCCAAGCATGTTCTTCCTCATGACTCTTATCTTATCAACCTTGGACATCCTGAAATCGAAAAACGAGACAAGTCATTTAATGCTTTTATTGATGAAGTTCAGCGTTGTGAACTGCTTGGTTTAGATAGACTGAATTTTCACCCAGGAAGCCATCTTAAAAAGATTCCTATTGATGAGTGTTTAGACGCCATCGCTGAAAACATGAACCGCACGCTTGATCAGACAACAGGTGTGAGCCTTGTTATGGAAAACACTGCAGGTCAAGGAAGTAACCTTGGTTGGCAGTTTGAACATTTGGCACACATCATTGACAAGATAGAAGATAAAACTCGTGTGGGTGTTTGTTTGGATACCTGTCATATGTTTACGGCAGGTTATGACATCCGTACTAAAGAAGCGTATGATATCAGTATGGGTCAGTTTGAAAATCTTGTTGGCTTTAAATACTTGATGGGTATGCACCTAAATGATTCAAAACCTGATTTGGGATCTCACGTAGATAGACATGATTCTATTGGCGTAGGTAAAATCGGACTGGATGCTTTTAGATTTATTATGAATGATGAACGTATTGATGATATTCCGATGGTTTTAGAGACCATTGATGAGACGATATGGGACAAAGAGATTAAGTTACTTTACTCACTACAGGATTAAAATGAAAAATAAAATTTGCCAAAGTTGTTCGATGCCGATGGTGAAAGATGAGTATGGTGGTGGGACTGAAAAAAATGGTTCAAAAAGTGAACTTTACTGTTCTCACTGTTATAAAAAAGGGAAGTTTATTCAGCGACACATCACTGCTGAAGATATGCAAGAACTTGTAATTTCTAAATTACAAGACATGAAAATCCCCCGTTTTATAGGAAAGTTTTTTGCACGTAATATCCCTAACCTAGCGCGCTGGAATAAAGAAAACTAAATAAAAAGGAAATTTATGAAAACAATGACATGTAAGGCGCTTGGTGGCGCATGTGATACAGTATTTAGTGCGGAGACATTTGAAGAGATGGCAGAGCAGAGTAAGCAACACGGTATGGAGATGTTCGCTCAAGGCGATGAGCCACACATGAAAGTGATTCAAGAGATGATGGTATTGATGCAAGACCCCGCAGCAATGGCGGAATGGTTTGAAGGCAAACGACAAGAGTTTGAGGCATTGCCAGAAGACTAGTATTGATGAATACTATTTTTGAATATGCTAAAGTTGATGATACTAAGCTTTCAAAACATATTATAGAAACACCTTCTTTACACAAATATTTTAAAGAAGAGTGGGGTGAGGTTAAGGCGAGACACTATTGTGGTGTGCTAAGTTTTGAAGATCAAGACTATTATGTTTTACCAAAGATCTCAGATGAGGAGAGCAACTTAGATATTTTTATCTATATGCTCTCTTATGTGTATGAAATTAAAATAGAAAATGAAGACTTCGCCTCTTGTAAAAATGAGAAGCATCATATCTTAGAGGTTTTCATACAGCTTTTTGCGCAAAACTTGTTTAAAGAACTTAAACGTGGAGTGTATAAAGAGTATGTCACTCAAAGTGATAATCTTACCCGTCTACGTGGAAAATATCTTATCAATGAAAACCTCAAATACAACCATGTAAAAAATAAAATCTACTGCGAATTTGATGAGTTTACGATGAATAATGAACTTAATCAATTCTTTTTATTTTCCCTAAAAACACTTTTAAAATACACCAAAAATAAGAAGCTTTTAAAACAGTGCGCCTTGGTTTTTGATGAGGTGCAAGAGCGAAGTTTTTCTCTTAGCGCGCTACAACTTCATTTTAATAGAATCAATGGGCGTTTTAAAAGCTCTTTTGAGTTTGCCTTACTGCTTCTGAAACACTCGGTTCCTACGTTCTCAAAAGATAAAAAAAGCTTTGCGTTTTTATTTGATATGAATGTTCTGTTTGAGAAGTTTATTGGAAAACTATACTGCGAGATAGAGCCTAGCGCACAGCTACAAAACCAAAAGAACTTTGGCGCGCTACAACTCAAACCAGATATCATGACAAATGAGATGATTATAGATACCAAGTACAAACGAGTAAGCCAGCGCGCTGAGCTATCGGCAGCGGATAAGTACCAGATGTTTGTCTATGGACGTAATTTTAAGAAGAGCCAGAGTATGTTACTTTATCCTAAACATCTTGAAGAGGTGCGTGAAGATTTAGAGTTAGGTGAGGGTAGTGAGATGATAGAGTTAAAGATGCGAAGTATTGATTTGGATAGTGATGAGAGTTATGAAGGGTATATAAAAATGATAAAATCTAGAATTAAGGAAATATAAAATGCTAGAAAATGTAATTGATAAATTTATAAATGAGTTAGTGTTGAACAATGAAAATGAGTCTTTGGTTGGGATGGAGTTTAAAACTAAAAGTAGACATAAACGTTATTATGTATACACTAATGATAATAGAAATATTATGACAAAACCAGTAGATGGGCAAAAGCAATTTTCACAGCCAATACCTGTAATAAAAAGATATTTAGAAACAGGAATGATTAATACAGATAACGATAGCTCATATATTATTCCTATTGGAGATTATATTAAGACAAAATATTTAAATAAGGTATCCAATTCTGATTTGATTGAAATAAAAATTGGCAAATTTATTACAGAGCATTTAGATAATATAATAAAGTACTGTCATATTAATGAATCTGAAATAGCTAAATTAAAAGACATTAACTATTCGGGAAAGATATTTGATATTGCATATAGTTTTATGAGTAATATTAGTGATATTACAGAAGAAAAGAATAAAAGATATTGGAAAAGTGAATATCTTCTTAACAATTCTAAAGTGAGGTTCTGCAGTCAATTCGGGTCATCAAAAATTAGAAATGAAGGAAAAACTATATCTCAGGAGCAGGGTGAGTATTTTTACCAATATTTAAGTGAGCGTTCTCTTCTTGCTGAAAAGTATAAAAATAAAAATATAAAATTTATAGTCGGTTCTGAAAATATTAATACCAATGTAAGTTTCATTAATACAAAAATATCGGGAATAAAAAATATAATATTATACGGTCCTCCTGGTGTTGGTAAAACACATAATTATCAAAGAATAATCTCTGAAATTGAGTCTGACATTCCTCAAAATAAAATCTTTCAAAATATAAAAGAAAATGAAAAAATAATATTAGGCAGTGAAGCTTTTCAAAAAATAAAAGACGAGGGTCGAGTTGAATTTGTCACTTTCCATCAGAGTTACTCTTATGAGGATTTTATAGAGGGGTTTAGACCAACTGAAGATGGCTCTATTAAACTTGAAGATGGAATCTTTAAAGAGATGGTTGAAGCTGCTAAATCAAATTTAGAGAAAAACTATTATCTTGTTATCGACGAAATCAACCGTGGAAATATCTCCAAAATATTTGGTGAGTTGATTACTTTGATTGAGGAAGATAAGCGTGATGTTTATGAAGTAACACTGCCTTACTCAAAAGAGAAGTTTAAGATACCTTCAAACCTATATATCATCGCAACTATGAACAGTACGGATAAGTCTATTGCCACGATTGATATCGCTCTTCGACGGCGTTTTACTTTTTTAAAGATGAAACCAAATATAGATCTTATCTTAGATGAGCGCGCTAAAGAACTGTTCACTTACTTAAATGTATTTATCAAAGATACTCTTGGTGAAGATTATATGCTGGGGCATAGTTATTTTATGAAGATCAATAGTAAAGATGACTTGGAGTTTGTGAAAGAGTATAAAATCAGACCACTTTTAGAAGAGTACTTTTATGCAGATGATGAGAATTTTGAAAAAGCAAATAGTATATTAGAACAAGTTTAATATTTTATTTAAACAGATTATAAAAAAGACCAAACGCAACTAAGCACTTGGTTTTGAGTCTTTAATCATCTCTTCAGAAGACGTTACACGCCCAGAAACAGAATCATTGTTATAACCCATTCCCGAATGAAGTTCCTTGCTATTTGATTCATTTGTTGACATAAAAACTCCTTTAAAACACTGTTTTGGCTTATACACTTATGATAACATAACTTATAAGTTTAAAAGTTTATAATGTTGATAGATGAATTTAGGATGATGCATGAAATTAACTTACAAATACAATAGCTTTTACGAAATGATAGAGGCCAATGCTAAAGTGGCTCCAAAAAAGACAACGGTTTTTATTGATAAAGAAAAAATTAGTAATGCAGATTTTTTGAGTCGTGTAGACTCTTTTGCACGTTTTTTACAAATTACGGGGATTGGTGCAGGAGATAAGGTTGCTCTTATTTTGCCAAACTCTTTAGAGTTTATCATTGCTGTTTATGCGACCACAAAACTGGGTGCGATTATTGTGCCTATCAACAATCTTCTCAAACGTAGTGAATATGAATTTATCTTAAATGATTGTCAAGCAAGCATCTTGATTACTTCAAACGACTTTGAAAAAGAGGTGAGTAACCTTGATGAGAAAACGCCGATACATCAAACCGTTTGGATAGATGATTACAGCGCGCTGGATAAGAAAAACATCCAGTATGGTGAAGTGTCTCATACCAATGCCAGTCAAGATGAACAATTTGCACAAGTGCACTTAGATGATTTAGCGGTTATCTTTTACACCTCAGGAACAACGGGTAATCCAAAGGGTGCGATGCTTTCGTATCGTAATATTTTTTCAAATATGATTGGGGCAGAAGAGAGTTTTAATATTACACAAAAAGACAGATTTATTGTTTATCTTCCAATGTTTCATGCTTTTACATTTTCAGTGATGGTGATGTTGCCATTTTACTCTAATGCCTCATCTGTTATCATCCGTAAAATACTGCCTTTCTCAAACATCATTAAACAAACCCTCCTTAAAGGGGTCACTATCTTCTTAGGTGTACCAGATATTTATAACGCACTAATTCGTGCGAAACTGCCTTGGTATTTTTTATGGTTTAACCGTATCCGTATCTTTATCTCAGGAGCCAGCGCGCTGAGTGAAGATACGATGAATAAGTTTAATGCCATCTTTAAACGCGCTCAAATGTTAGAGGGTTATGGTCTGAGCGAATGTTCACCCGCAGTTTGTGTGAATCGCATGGGAAAACAAAAAGTACTTTCAGTTGGTCAAGCACTCCCTTCTTATGAGATGAAAGTTGTTGATGATGAGATGGTTGAAGTGCCTTTAGGTGACGTGGGTGAAGTCATCGTTAAGGGTGACTGTGTCATGTTGGGATATCTTAATAATGAAGAAGCGACTAAAGACAGTATTTTAAATGGTTGGTTTCGAACGGGTGATTTGGGAAAAATGGATGATGAAGGGTATCTTTATATTGTTGATAGAATGAAAGATCTGATCATCTCTAAGGGGATTAACATCTACCCACGTCAGATCGAAGAGGAGTTGATGAAGCTCCCTTATCTTAAAGCTGCAGCAGTCATCGGAATAAAAGACACTAATAGTGGGGAAGTGCCTATCGCTTTTGTCGAACTTGAAGATGAGGGTGATCACTCTCATGTTAATCAAGCGCTTATGAAAAAAGAGCTCAAGCTTACTTTGGCAAACTTCAAAATTCCAAAGGTTATTACAGTTATCGAAGAGTTACCTAAAAATGCAACAGGTAAAGTCCTAAAACGGGTGCTTAAAGATAAAGTAAATGAAAAAGGTGAGTTAATATAGTGAAGTTTTTAATTGATTTTTTAGACAGCAGCGATATTACACGTACAACTATCTATCCCCACCTAAAGTGCGAGCTTGATGAGGCTTTGATGTTGCAGTCTCTTTCTCGTCGTTATATTGATGGGATTGAAGATGCGATGGGGATTGAGATCCTTTCTGAACTTTATGGTGTTGAGAAGTATGAGTACCTTAAACATCTAAGCAAGATAAAAAACCTCCTTGAACTGGGTTGGATAAATTTGAACTCACTACTTACTTTTAAGATAGCAGATTTGAATTCATTAGAGCTTCTAAACAGTTCTATCTCTTTAAGTGCCCCATTTTTACGTCTCTTAGAAGAGGGTGCTCTGGGTGAGAGTGAAAATTCTGAGATTAAAGCCTATCATGATCATTTAGAGTATCTTCAAGATCAGTTTTATAAGGTAGAACTGTATCAAAAAATGGTTGAGGTTCGTGAAAACGCAGGAGAAAATTCTCTTGGTCTAACACGTCTTCAAGCCAAGTTGGTGCATCTTGAAGAGCGTATTGCTCTAAGACTTGAATCAGGTGAACTTAAAATCCCACTGGCAGAATTTTTAGAAAAACATAAGTTTGATACCCAAGAGGAGTTGATATTTTTAGCTCTTTTAAAAGAAGAATATAATGCAGGTGATGTCTCAATAAGAGAGATGAATGCTTTAATTGATCTTATCAGTATTGATGAATATGGACGTATTAAAAATCGCTCTTATCTTGAAGATGGTTCACGACTACTGGGTGATGAAATCTTAGAATATGAAGAGATGTTGAGTCCATTTGGTGGGATAACTCGTGCATTTTTTATTCATGAAGAGATACTACAAAGTATTATTCATCCTCAAAAGAAGAAAAAAGTAAGAACGATGAAACTAGATATGTTGGTCAAAGATCAAGATACGTTTGAGCTACATAGTCCGGGCACGACCCTTGATGATGTGGTTTTAAATGAAAAAACAAGAAAAACACTGAACAACCTTTTAATGCAGATGGATAAAGAAGTGGTGGCGCGCTTAGTGGAGTGGGGCATTAAAGATAAAAAAAGTGGCATGGATGCACGGATTATTTTTTATGGCCCAGCAGGAACAGGTAAAACTATGAGTGCCTACTCTTTGGCAAAGTCATTGAAACGTCAAGTACTTAGTTTTGATTGTTCAAAAATCCTCTCTATGTATGTAGGAGAGAGTGAAAAAAATGTACGCAATATCTTTGACTCGTTTCATGACTTGAGTACCAAGTCTAAGGTAGAGCCGATTTTACTGCTAAATGAAGCCGATCAATTTCTCTCAGCGCGCTCATCAGGCCCAGGTGGTGGCGCAGAACAGATGCACAATCAGATGCAAAATATCTTTTTAGAACAGATAGAAAATTTTAGTGGAATTTTGATAGCAACAACGAATCTTCTTGAAAATATTGATACTGCATTTTCACGTCGTTTTAACTATAAGATCGCTTTTGCTCGACCAACCAAAGTGCAGCGCGCTGAGTTATGGGAAAAAATGTTGCCTCGCAATGCACCATATGAGAAAAACTTTAAGGTAGAAAAACTACATGAATATGATCTTAGTGGTGGACAGATAAACCTTGTCATCAAAAACACGGCTTACGCAGTGGCAACTAAAGAAGAACCACTATTTAAAGTAGACGACTTCATCTACGAGATAGAACGTGAAAAAAATGGGGACTTTGATTCTGAAAAACAGTTAGGATTTTTGTAGAGCCTTACTTTAAGCGCTCTACCATCTCCAATTCTTCTTCTTCTGACTCAGGATAGGTGACATCTTTGAGTTCTGCGCCTTCATCATCTACGGTAAACATCTCATCATCCAAGTTATCCATTAAGTATGTAGGTGCTATTTTTTTTAATTTTTCTTCTATAGTTTTTACTTTTGAGGCTAAAATAGCAACAATATCACCCTTTTTAAACTTCGCACTAATTGCACCATCTTTATCTACACTGGCAACAAATATCTCTTCAAGTTCACGTTTATGTACCATCGCTATGAGGGTATTGAGGACATTTTTACTGGGAACTTTTATGACCCATGTTCTTATCTGCATTTGAATTCCTTTTAAGTACTGACATTATACTTTTTTATAGGTATAAGTTTTGATAGTCCTCACATCTGCAATAGCTCAGTTTAAGTGAACTGTTACTTGTATCACATAAATGTAATAACTTTGCAACGTTTTTGCAATGTTATTATCGTACTATTTTAGCATGACATTAAACTAAAGGTATTATCATGCGTTTATATCAATTCCGCTCTTATCTATTCAGCTTTTTTTTGGCATTGGGATTTTTCCTGATGTTCTTGGGATGTTCAGATGACAATAATAGTACGCCACCAGCTAAAGCTGTAAAAACATACTCCATTAGTGGGTTTGTTCAAAAGGGTCCATTTAAAGCTGGATCTAAAGTAGTCGCTTATCAATTAGACGAGAAGGGACAAAAAAGCGGAAAAAAAGTTTCTGCGGTTGTTAAAGAAAAAGGGGCTTATGAAGTTAAGGTTCCCTGGAAGGGAGAGACCCTTGTTGAAGCAGAAGGTGAGTACTTTGATGAAGTCAAAGGCGAATACAGTAAAGAGAAGGTCAAACTCTCGGCTGTTGAAAAAGTAGAAGAAAAAGGTCTTAAAGCCAATGTGAATGTTTTTACTGAACTGGAAGGAAAACGTAAGGTTGTTCTTTTAGAAGAGGGTAAAAAATACGAAGAGGCTGAAGAAGAGGTAAAAAAAGAGATGGAAGATCTTTTTGGATTGCCTAGAGATGTTAAAGCCAGCGAACTGGACATCTCTAAACTTAAAGAGGAAGAAGATCTCAAAAAAGAGAATGCACAACTGCTGCTATTTTCAGTCAACCTTTTAGAGAGTACAAAAAAAGATTTTAATGCCTCTTCAAACCTAGGAAAATTGGTTAAAGATTTTGGTCAAAATGGTGAGGTTGATGAAGAGGGTAAGGTTGTTTGGAACGAGATTGTTCAAGGGGGCTCACGTAGTATTGGCGTAGCGGTCATAGACAAAATCAATGAATTTTATAAAGAAGAATTTGTTGTTGCAGATATTCCTTCGATACCAGGAAATATTTATAGACCACATATCAATGTAGAAAACATGGGATTTTTAACACCTGATGAGATCACTATTCATGTGGAACTAACGGCGCTACTTTTACAAGATACCAATATCAGTGTTGATTTTAGCAGTATTAATGACAGCGCGCTAGAAGGGATAAATTATGTTGCCAGTAGTGGGACAGTCGAATTGCGTAGTAATGGTGATAGTGGGGCAGATATTGTTATTCCTATTATTCAACGTAGTGATGAAGAGATCGGTTTTTATATTGAGTTTAATACCAGCGATATTGCCAGTATATCTGGTGCGCGTACAGAGGTAATTATTCCACCTTTAGAGATAGATGCGGTTGAAGCAGGGAGTATTAAACTCACATCACTGAGTTTGACAGAGACCGTGGTCAATGGCGTGGCACATGCGGGTGATACGCTTTTTGTAGAAGATGATGCCAACATCAGTGCCAAACTTTTTCTTAAAAGTGAAAAAGTATGTTCTGCTGATAAAACATGTCCAATCCAGCCATATTATGTCGATATCTTTGCTTCAAGTGGTGGGGAGAGTATCTCTTTAGGCTCTCAATATATCCCAGCAAGTGCCATCACTTCAAGTACGGCGACAAAAGGCAGTACCCTTTTTGGTAAATCTGTTGGACACAGTCTTATTATCAATCTGAATAATACTGAATATCGTACCTTGGCAGATGAGGCATTTAGAGAAGGTAATGATGTTGAGTTTAAGTTGGTAGTTCAAGCTGAGTTGGGCATCGCCTTACCTGGTCAAAAAATACCAACAGTTGAGTGGATTACAACACAAGCTGCTACCTTGGCAAAAATTGATTTAGAATTGCATGTTGGTACAGCGGTCATAAACTTAGATGACTTAGAACTTATAAATATGGTTGAGGACTGTAACTATCGCGCTATATCAGAAGTTTCAAATGAAGTGATTATTATTGATGGTATAGGGAAAACAGCTGCTCCTGTGGAGCGAAGAGCATCGAGTTCAGAGCTGTTTGTTCGCGTTGATGCCAGTGGAGTTTGGGGTGATTATGATGCAGGTTTAAGTTATCAAGATGCCTGTGTAAAACTCACTTATGATGATACGGCTAAGATCTATATCCCGAGTTTAATTCAAGGTCATTCGAGTGTCACAACGATAAATACCAATATAGACTCTATAGAGATTTCAAGTATAGATTTTCAGCTTAATGCGGATGGAGTCTCTTTTAGTGGCGATGCCAGCATTAAACTGCCTAGAAAATTGGCTGCAAAAGAGTCGAAAGAGAATTTTCAAGAAATTTTTATGAAGCGTCTGTATTCAAAAAGTATGCATGTTGAGTTTATAGATGAAGAGAGTAAGTACGACTTAAATTCACTTAGTGGTAAATTTTCTAAAAAATATATCCTGACAACAGAAGATGTCCCTTACTCTCTTATCTTGGCTAAAGATGAAACCTTTACAATCACTCAAGAGGAAGGATTTCACTCACGTAGTGAAGGGCAGATAGATTTACAACTTTACAACAGCTTGAATTTTCTTGCACTGGGGGGAAACAGTTTTGACAAGGTGGTCAGTAATACAGCGCGCTCAATCAATGTGATCTCTACATCAAGACCTTTTAGTTTTGATAGTGGGGGTCTTGATTTTGAGTTAGACTTTTCAGCAACGAAGAGTTTTACGACACACTATCCTAAGTTAAAAGTAACGCCAATTGCGCAAGGTTATCAACGTATTGAAAATTCAAATATCGTGGAGAGTCGTTTTCCTGAGAATTATACGATGGATCAAAGAGTTAACTGTAAAAACTGTGTAAAACAAGTGCTCAGTGAAACTTTGACATTTACAACACTTGAATCCAATCAAAGTAAGCTTTTATCTCATGGGGCTATTGCAACTCAAGTACAGCTTAATCAAGATGTTCATTGGGGTATTCGTGGAATATCAACAAAAGTATATACCCATAAAAACAGTGAGAGTGAATCGGTGAGTTCACTTTTATATATTCCCGGGATGAGTTTTGCCACAGATTCGGAGCATTATGTTACAGATTACTTGATGGGGAATGTTGATCTTATAGAAAATGATCAAAACAAAATACTTGAAAATGCCTTTTATACTATAGATACTTTAGAGAGTCGTCGTGGTAACCATTTTATGGCAGGAGTAAATGTGGGGCCACAACATCTCAGAGATGCACAAGGTCAACCATCATTTACTTCAAGCTTAGGTGATACCTTAAATGATGAACTTTTCTCTGTTGTTATCGGAGGCGCTTCTGCTAGAGAGTTTAGCTCTAATGCCGGAAGTAAATATCTTCTTCGTCCAGAAGGAATCACCGGAACATTTAACAATCAAGTAGCAGATCTTGGCTTTGATGTGTATGGTTTTGATATGAATTTTGATCGTTTTAGTTTTAGAAATATTATCAATGTCGGTGATACATACAGTTGGATAGATGGTAATATTTATGTACCAAATAAGGGTAAGTTTGATCTTGGCTTTAAAAGTTTGGGACTCTCTTGTCGGGGTGATTTTGATGGTGGTCGTATAGATAGAGATTTTGCTGAAGCTTTTTCACAATCTTTAGACGGTTGGAAAACTTCAACAGACTTTACCACCATCGCTTTTGAAAGTGACGATGCACAGAGCTGTTCAGAATCAACAAGACTCTTGGCACTAGGACATATTTTAGAGATTAACGCTTTTGAAGACAACTTGGCTCTGCGAGCGCGCTGGAGTAGCGCAGGAGATGTGAATGATGCACGTATCTTAGGTAAAAGCTTTAATGTTTTAGATGCGAGTGAAGATAATGAAGGATTCAATGTTGTTTTTGATCCAGAATCAGTGACAATGAAAGAGAGTTGGTACCAACTTAATGCGATGTTGGGTCTTCCATTTTGGGAAGCACTTAGTACAACTATACGTGTAAATAACAGTACAACAAACAGTGCTGGACAGAGTGTTGTCACGCAAAAAGATGTTTTAACTTTAGATGATACACGTTCAGCAGAGAGTATATTAGCAACTAAAGATGCCAATGGTTTGAAAGCAATTTATAACTGGGGAAGTATCGGTTTTAAAATTACCCTACCCATCTATTATGAGGTTGGACGTGCGGTAAATAATCTTATTCCTAAATTTAAAGGAGTTAAAGAGAGTCAAGATCTGTATGCAATGAGTGCAAGTGCAGGTGTACGCTTAATCGAACCCGATAGAACGGGTGTAGATTTTGGCGCGAGTGTAGATGTGGCTGCATTGACCGATTTAAATCTATCTATACATATTGATATTAATGATCCGGTCAGTGTTTTAAGTATTGATAACTTTTTAGCAACCTATCTTCAAATAGGGAACTCACCACAGAGTGATGGTCCACTTAAAAGCTCTATTGGTGAACTTCAAGAAAAACTTTCTATTATGAAAAGGCTTACGGGTAAAAGTATTGAGTTGGTTATGAACAGAGTTTTACATGAACTGCTGTCTCAAAAAATCAATGGTCTGGATCCTTTTGAAGAAGTTTCTAATGCCTTTGCGATTATCCATGCTATGCCAGCGCGTATTGCGAATCTTTCAAATGTATTTTTAAATGATCAATTAGAACGGGTGGTGTCTCCTTTAGAAAACCTGGTGAGTGCGGGTTATGATATGAATACAATTTATCTTGATTTACCTCAGTTGATAGTGGATACGCCGATTGAGGCTGATGCAACAGAAGTGCCCTCAGAGATCAAAATATACACAGATAAACTACGTGCAATTGCACACGGTTTTGGTGAAGTGCGATATGTCTTAGATGAGACACATGGAAGAATTGATGAAGCGCAGGCGGCTTTAGATGAGATTTATACAGTTTTAGAGTACGCAGATACTATTGAAGCGACGATGAATACACTGAATTCTCACCTTGAAAGCTTGCTTGTAATTGGGAACAGTGCAGGCAGTCAATGTATCTTAAATACAGATCCGATTAACTTTAATGTAAGTACCAACTTTGGTATGTTAGAGCCGATGAGTGAAATGTTAAATGCCTTAAATCGAGCAACAGATCTTTTAAATGAAGTAGATGTTGTGAGTGGATTTGCTTCTCCTGTGGGAGAAATTGTTGGTATTGATATGGCACCTTATGAGCAGATGCAACGTCAAATTCATCTCCTGTCTCAAAGTGTGAATGATCGACGTGCAAGCTTAATGCAGGGACTTCAAACAGAGGTAGATAAGATTTGTGCCAGTGGTGGAGATGTTGTTGGAATTATCTCTGATACGCAAGAAATTTTAAGTTCGATGACAAGCAAAGTAAGCAATGTAAAAATGGAACTGCTTAATATTATTGATCAACAGAAAATCCTTTTTGATCAGCTGCGCGCTGCTGAGATTGATGGAATGATGAGTCTCGAAGAGTTGGCACTACTTTCACGTAGTATGGAAGAGTATTTTAATTACTTGGCAGATGAGATTGATGGAACATATCTCTCATTAAACCAGACATTCAACAATCCTTATGATGGATCTTTAGAGGTATTTCAAAGAACTTTTCAAAGAGAGCTAGAACAGTATTTAGCACCTTATAATGCGTTTGCGCTTGAGGGTGAGATTCGTTGGGATTTACCGGGTGAACAGTTGATTTTAGGGGCGATAGAAGATCGTTTACGTATCCCATTTGAAAAAGCCATTGATGAGATGACAGATAAGCTAGAACAAGGTTTAGTAAATTCAATCGCACAAGTACCAAATCCAACAGCAGATGAGTTACGTGAGTTGGTTGTAGCACAGATTATGAATCTTGAAGTTGTTGAGTCACTACGTATACAAGCCAATGATATTTTAAGTGGCTTAAGTGAAGATATAGACAAGCTTTCATTACAACTTTTTGCAATGATTAATAAAAGTGTGCAAGAGATTGTATCGGCTGCAGTGGCTGAGATAAATGAAAAATTGGCAGGGGCAACAGAGTCATTTAAAAACAATATCCCTATCAAGGCCGTTGGTGTTGATGGATATGCAATTGTTGCGGGTGAAGAGTTAGAACAGGTACATCTCAGTGCAGACTGGGAAGTTGCTGGTGACAGTGATGATTCAAGTCTGAAATATGGAGCTGATTTTGATATGAGACGTTGGAGTGCTAGAGATGAAGATGGTGAAACGCAAGGGTGTGTTAGTGATGCAGAAGCTAAAGATTTGATTGACATCACTATTGCAGCGCGTAACCTAGGTATGAACTTAGGAGAACAGAGTTTTAGATTTGATCTTATTGAGTTGGGTATTACCATTAAAGACTCTATTCCAAATGGTGTCTTTGGAAGCATTACCTCGTATGATGGTTTTGATTTAGATGCTTTCAAACTTTACGATATGGCCTTGGTTACAGGAGTGGGTCAATTACAAAACTTCTTAGGGGCTAAGGTATCTGCTATCTTTGATCAGTATCAACTCTCTGCTGCATTTCTAGCAGGTAAGACATGTGGCGACAAATATTTAAAACGTTTAGACCCTGAGGTTGCAGAGTTTATAACCCTACCAAATAATGTCTTTAATGGTGTTTATCTCCGTGGTGGTGCGAGTATCCCTGTTTATAATGGAGGTTGTGCATTGACCGTAGGTGTTCAAGCAGATATGGGTCAATGGCTCATTTTAGGACCACCACTGACCATCGGTGGTCTAGTTGGTGGTGGTGCGAATGGGGAAGCCTTGTGTATTGCATCAATTAAAGGATATGTACGCGCTATGGCTGAGGTCTCAGGTGATGTGGTTAAATTCAATGGTTCAGGATGGGCTGTTGCAGGAGTAGGTTCATGTTCACGTAGTAGCTGGACATCAGTGAGTCGTAGTAGAGGTGATAGTTGGTGTGGAACCGGAGATGCTAAATTTGAAGTTTCGTACGATCAGGGTTGGTCTTTAGATGAACTTTCAACATCAGCAGTACATTAAAGGATATATGATGAAATTATTATTAACACTACTACTACTTCTATTTAGTTTGAATTTAAATGCTGCTGATCAGCAATTTTACTTTATCGCAAAAAAAGCACCATTGGGTTCACTCAGTAGTTTTGGGCAGTCTGAAGAGGGTGTTTACTTAAGATGGGAGACGGTGGAAGGTTCTTTACCTTCAGAGATAGTTGCGTTTGAATTAAGACGTGATGGCGCAGTTATCGAAGTTTTTGATGCACATCTTTTTGAGGACACTAAAGGTATTGATGCTCTGTATGGTGACATGGAAAATGAACGTAGAAGACTAGAGACTATGAGTGCGTTGAGTCGTTATGGCGCTTCTCAAGACCCTGTTGTAAATGTTGGATTAAGTAATTTTTCCATTGTTTTAAGAAGTCAATTAAGTGAAGAGTATTGGTCATTTCTTGCTTCGCGTCTGGATTTTAATGTAGCGCGTGCACGCCACCGTGCTTACTTGGATACGGCGGTTACTTCAGGGTTACATAACTATGAACTTTTAGCCATCTCCGCTACCGATGTGGCCAAACGTTTGGCCTACTTAGAAATCGATTTGGATGTTGATTATCAAAGTTCAGGTGCGGTAGATTTAGAGCAGGTGTATAAGTCTCAATGTACTTCTCCTGAGTATGCACTGGATCATTTTACAGTGGCACTACACTGGAGCAATGCAGGAACAAATGAGGCGGAGACGTTTCTTAATTCTGTTAATATTGCAGGGTATGATGTTTACCGTACTAAAAAACGTAATGCGACAGATGCGGACTTGGGTTTAGATATCAAGACGATGGCCAAAGATTATTCGCATAATGCTTATGGTGTAGTAGAAATTGCAAGTTTAGAAAAAGTAAATAATTCTCTAATCGTTTTAGATTCTGATGACAACAGCAGTGAAAAGTCTGTAGCTTTTTTAGAGACTATCGATCAGTTGAAAAAAGCTGGAATCAAAGCTGGTGACAGTATGGCTTACTATGTCGTCTCTCGAGATTTTACTGGTAATTATGGACCTACTGCGTCTATTTTGGTGAAAGTTCCTGATTTAACACCACCACCAACACCATGGATGATTCAAGTAGCCAATGACAGCAGTTTGGAAACCAGTGTGATTAGTTTTGATGCGGTGAGTCAACAAAATTATATTCAACAATTTCAAAATTATCGTAAGTTCTGTTCACATGACATAGAGAATAAACTCTATTTTGTGGATTTAGATAAAGAGTGTGGTGAGGGTGAAGTTGAAGTTAACTTAGATGTGGAAAAATATCTGGTTTATCGTTTTGGTAGTTTTGAAGAAGCAGCGAATTTTAGTGATGCGGATGGAGATGGATATAGTGATGTGAGTGAAACATTGGTTCCGTCGAACAATGCAGAGTGTCGTGATGATATGATTCCCGTTGGTGTAAAAAATTATTTACTTCAAGATCTGGAGTTTGAACATAAAGTTTTTGATAACGCACATGAAATAGTACGCTTTAGTGACAGTACAGCATTTGAAAACTTAGGTGAGATTTATTGGTACCGTATCGCTTCTGCTTCATCACAAGACAATGTTATCAGTCCATTATCAGGGCCAATTAGACTTTACTTTCCAGATAGAGCCTTACCTGCGCGTGCTGATATTGAGGCAGAGCTAAGCTACTGTACGAAAAATTTATATATTGCAGAGGGTGAACCTTATTTGAGATATGTGAGACATCTTGCAACAGATGAGACAGGACTTGCGCAAAAGTTTGCGGTCGAATGTCTTAAACAAGATGGTCCAGAGAAGATGATTTTTGATGTGAATGATGGCATTGTTTATAATGAAACAAACACAGATATCTTTACTTGGAGACGTGAGTGTTTAGAAGGAGAAGCAAAAGGCAAGGTTAAAATATCTTTTAACAAGGTTGATGGTAAAGGGACATTATTGCCTATCGAGTCAAAAGTGCTTGAAGATGATGAGGTTCATGTGGGTAAAAGTGGCTTGAGTATCTACTCATGTAAATACAAGTATGCGCTAAAAGGAAAAGGTTGTGAAAGAAAAGAGGATTTTACGGCGGTCATTCCTGGACAAATTTTGCCTGAAACACCTATACTAACGGTTGCAACAGATGATTGTGTTGAGCTTGGATATACCCATCAAGGTCGTTACCATAAGATAAAACAAGAGTGTAATACAACAGCTGAGATAAATTGGTTAGATGAACTTCTTCCACATGAGATTGATAATATCTGTTTAAGTGTGCGCACACATAATCACAACAATCAGATCTCAGCAGCACTGAATTTATCTTGTTTTTCAATTTTACCAACTAAAAAACCATCAGCACCATCGCTTCAGTCGCTTAGCTTTAATGGCAACAGTGCAAATTTCACTTGGTTGCCTCCAGTAGAGCGTGTTAATGGTACTTTAGTTGAGTTAAGAAGACAAGATTCAAATGAGAGCTACAGTATTTTTACCCCACATGTTGATTATGAACTAGATGGGGTGAGATTAGAAAATAATCAGACCCTATTAACATTGATTAATGAGGAACAGTGGTGTATTAGAGCGCGCTCTGTTGCTAAAGGTGCGAGTGTTAGTAGTGTCGATATGCTCTCCCAATGGTCCAGTGAAATTTGTGAGATACGTTCAAACGAGATCTCTCAAGCACAATACCTACCATGGCCTGAAGTTAAAAGAATAGAGCCAGATACTGAGTTACTTACGACTTCTTATAATGCAGATGAAGAGCATATAGAGCTCTTTTTAAGTGATGTTAATGTCGTTATAAAAAATCAAGACTATCCTGGAGCAACTTTAATAGAAGAGTCTTGTTATACCTTAGAGAAGAAAATTAGACCCCATCTTAATTATGTGGTTTACCGACAAAGTATCTCACCACAAGGTGCGGTTTCAAGAATGATACAGGTTTCTGCTCAAGTTAATGAGATGACATTAATTCCTTTAAGTAGCTCAGAATCTCTCGCCGCTACTTTTGGAATTACACCAAAAACGGCAGGAAACTATTGTGTTATTCTAGATCTTCAAATGGACATTACCGATGGTCGTTTATTGGGTACGGAGTTGGTTTATTTAGATGGTATTGCAGAGTTACCTGGATATACCTACAGATTTGAGGTGGTTTATTTTGACGATTATGGTGAAATTACCGGACTAAAAGTGAGTGATCCAGTTTTAGTACCTGAAGTACCTGTGTACTATATTCCGGTATTTTCAACACCAATATTTATGCAAGACACATCGGTTAATACACCGGTGTATTTGATTGGAGGAAATTAAAATGAAAACATTTATCTATAAGCTTCTACTGTTTCTTGCGCTGAGTACTTTAGTAGAAGCAAACTATTTTGAAACCAATCAGGCAAATGTTTGGAGTTCACAAGGTAGTCAAGAGGGATTTCGCAGTTACTCTTTAGGCTATGGTTATGTCTGGAGTCATGCGGTTACGGAGGAATCAGAGTATTTTAATATCTCAGACTTTATGGGCTATGATAATATTCAAATTCCTCATACGGAACAGTCTTTTTTCTTACTGAATAATTTTAATGCAAGTTATCCTAAGGTGAATGAGACCTATGTACGTCTCTCTTTAAGTGGCTTGGATGCACCTAACTCAGATTCGTATGGAGATTCTCAGCCGATTGTCTCACTGGTTCCTGGTGATATGCATAATTTAAATGAGACCACTGCTTTACGTTTTTTTGTTCAAAAGGCAGAGGGTGATGACAGCCCCTTACTGTTGAACTACAGTATCAGTAGTAGTGTTGATGGAGTACAGTCTTATAAAATTTTGTATGATGATAACAGTTACTTTGAAAAAAATAGCACCATTTATTTGATCAAAAATGCAGACTACAATGTAACATTTTCTGTAAATCAAGATGCTCGATCTTCCCAAGAGTACAGACAAGAGTACACTTTATACAGTGATGTGAATTTCAGACGTGATAGTGACAGTGATGGTTTTCCAGATCTTTGGGAAGCCGAACATGGATTAGACCCTTTGGTAGATTCACGACAAGTTGATAGTGATGGTGATGGATGGAGTGACGCTGATGAAGCACTACGTGGTAGTAACCCTTTTGATGCAACTGGTGCACCACGTGACAGTGATGGTGATGGTTGGAGTGATTATGATGAAGAGGTTCGTTTTACAGATTATAATGAAAGCACACTTCCAAATTGTAGTCAAAGACCAACAGCCAGTAGCCTTTATGGCGCGGAATATAATGTTAGTGGCTTGATTGATACAACTTATGCATATGCTCTAAAAGTCTATACCGTAGCAGGTGAAGCACAGTTTAATTCAGATGCACCCAATGCTGTTTTAGATCAAAATCTTACAGGGAAGCCTGATTGTAATGTTTCTGTTTCAGAAATCGAGAGCGCATTGTCTGTTCAAAAAGTTCCAAATGCACGTTTTTCAGCTTCAGATTCAATGGTGAGTGCGGTGCGTAGTTCAAAAGTTCATTTTAACAAGACTTATAGAGGAAAGTATGTTTTAAAATCATATATTCCAAGTAAAGCAGATGCAGATATTTCACAAGTGACACAGTGGCTGGAAGATCAAGACCTTGCTTGGCAGAGTGTCGCAGATTGGGAAAATGGAGTAAAAGCTTATCTCTCAACACATCTTTTATATAATCAAGAGGTGAATGTGACTGCTCAAAGCAGTATAGATGTGGCTGTTTTAGAAGCGGCTATTGCTTATGATGAGGATTTGGATTTTACACAGCGTAGTTTGGTTCTTTTAGGAAAAGATACCTTGTCTCTAGAGAGTCGTTCTACTTGGTTGAGAGATGTAAATACGTATAGACTCAGTATAAATGCACTTTTTGAAGATATTAAACTCATGCATGCCAGCGCAAATGAAGAGTTGGAAAAAGTATTTTTTGGTTTAGAAACCATTATGTCGGAATATGAGCTAAATACACAAGACAGTGATGTGTTATTGGCACAAGCTATTCAAAAACGCAGTTGGAGTCAAGATTATTTCATCTATGTACTGAGATTGATTCACTATATCCCTTTTGAGTCGACTGAAACAAATCCTTTTGATTTTAATTATGATAGTGATGGTGATGGGGTGAGTAATTATAATGAACTACTTGCATTAGGAACTTCAAATCCATTTGATGCAGACAGTGATGATGATGGATTAAATGACGCAGTTGACCCTTGTCTATTATCGGCAAACAACAACTGTTTAAATGAAGAAAACCTTGATAGTGATGGCGATAGTATTTTAGATGGTTTTGATAACTGTCCAGCGCGTAGTAATGTCAAACAACTTGATAGTGATGGTAACGGTGTTGGTGATGCTTGTGAACTTGACAGTGCCTTCGTCATTACTTGGCCACGACGTGATATGACAGTTGTTTTGGGTGAAGGTGTTCAGTTTAGACTACAAGAGACACAGTTGGCTACAGGTGAAGTGGTAAGTAACGAAAGTATCCTTTGGAGTGATAATGCCATCAACATAGATACGGGAATGGAACCGGATGTATTTAGATTTAATTCATTAGGTGCACACACGGTTTGTGTGCACGTTCCACTGGCTGCTTCTACATTAGAACAGTGTCGTAGTGTAATGGTGGTTGGAAGTAACAGTAATGGGCCAACTATATTGGTACCAAGTGATGTTGTTGCGATGGAGAGAACAGCTAGCGAAAATAGTACGGTGATTATAGAATTAGAGCGTAGTGGAGACTTGAGTAAAGAGAGCTCATTTCAAGTGAATCGTCATTTGGATGCTCTTATCACACCTGCGGACTTAAATGACGTAGGAATATATACAACCCATGTTAAATTTTTGCCTCAACAAGTATTTGCATATATTCGTGTTGAGATTGTGGCAGATAGTCTTCACGAGGATGATGAACTTTTCAGTCTAAGTTTTCAAGATGCTGTTGGAATTGGCTCATTTAGTGCAAATGAAATTAATGTGAGTATCGTCGATGATGAAAGTAATCCTAGTGTCTCTTTTTTAACAGACCTTTCGAGTGTTAATGAAGATGAGGGTACCTACAACTTAGGTATAAGTCTGAGTGAAGTCTCTACACAGACGGTTAGTGGAGAGGTTGTCCTAGTTGCCAGTAGTGCAACGCTGGGTTCTGATTTTAACTTTACAGGTACTTTTAGTATAGCAGCGGGTGAAAATCTTACGCAGGTAGTCTTAAATGTTGATAATGACACACTCTTTGAGGATACAGAGTATGTAGAGTTGGTGCTCAGCGCGCTTAACAACGCAGAGGAGGGTTTATATGAGAGTGTATACATTGAAATACTGGATGATGATGCTAAAGATTATGCAATTGCTATTAATGATTCTAATATTTTAACCTGTGCATCAGAGACAAACAACAGTGCATCATGTAGTTTAAGTGGTTTTCCTAATCAAGATGCAACACATGGCCGAGATATTATATTGACTGATGATAGTGATGGATTAAAAGGTTTTGAATTCATCAAAATGACCAATGAGGGTGATGTCTTGGCGAATCAAAGTGATACTAATCATACATGTGTGTATGACAGTACAACCAAATTAATGTGGCGTGTTCCTTTGGTAGCTGATTATGATACATTGTATACGTGGCACGATAGTAACAATTCAAACAATGGTGGGGACAGTGGATATGGTGATTTTACTCCAACGACTAAAAACTTGGTAGATGCAAGCAATAGCGATGGTCTATGTGCGCTTAATCATTGGAGAGTTCCTACGAGACAAGAGCTATTTGATATTATGAGTTTGGATGATGTTGCGTATATGCAAGGTGCATATTTTCCATATATTAATAATACCTCATATTGGACAGCAGATACTGACCTTAATCAAACTACAAATGCCTATGTCATTGGATTAGATACGTGGGAATTTACAACAATCAATAAAAACCAAGGATGGAGAAGTCTTATCTTGGTTAGTGATACAAATTAGGAGTAGAAGATGAAATATATATTAACGGTTATCTTATTGGGTATGTCTCTATTTGGTTCTTGTGTCACGAATGTAGTACCAAGTAGTGATTCAGAGCGTTTTGTAGATAATGAAGATGGAACTATTAGTGATAACAAGACAGGATTGGTTTGGCAAAAATGCAACTATGGATTGACTTTTTCAGATGGTATTTGTGGCGGTTCAACAGAGGTGATGACTTGGGGAGAAGCCTTACAAATAGAGAGTGATATAGATGCTTCAGATGAGTATGTTTGGAGAGTTCCCACGATTAAGGAATTACATTCGATTACTGAGCGCGCTTGTAGTGCTCCCGCTTTATTGGATATTTTTGATTATGAAGGGGGTATTGCCCAACGTTATTGGAGCAGTACACATGCAGAGTCAACTGGAAGAAAAGATGAAAACTTGGAAGCGATGATGATTGATTTTACTAACGCTCAGATAGGTTTACAAAATAAAATGGATGACACCAATATTACTTTACGTTTGGTACGTATACGTCAATAAAAAATTGTTACTTATTTACACAGGGGGTAGTTTTACCCTCCTGCTTATAGAGATAAACTGTTTCTATAAGTGACAAACACATCATCGGATAATCTCAAACTAACTTAATTTAATTCAGTTTAGGCTATAGTGCTAGTAACTGTTTTTATATAAAAGCAATGTCCTCTAAAACCGCTTGAAAGCGATGTTTAAGAGTGTTTTTAAATAACACAAAAAGGTATATGTATGGATCATATTAATACGGCGCACCCTTATTTTGGGGTATTTGTTCTCTTTGTTTTAACGTTTGGTGCATTTTTTATGACCACCGTTATTGCCAGATTGGCATCACGTGCTTTGGCTGCAAAAGATACTGAAAAGATTAAACTTTCAGTATACGAATGTGGACCTGAAGTAACTAAGCAACCAAATAGAATTTCTCCACAGTTCTATCTGTTTGCACTACTGTTTTTACTATTTGACGTAGAAATTGTCTTTATGTTCCCATGGGCTGTTGACTTTAAACTACTAGGCTGGTTTGGATTTGTTGAGATGTTAACATTCATCTTACTTTTAGCAATCGGTTTTATTTATGCATGGAAAAAAGGAGCACTTGAATGGCACAACATCAAGTAGATTTTACACAATCAGGTGGTTTACCAATCGCCTTAACTACAGTTGACAAACTTGTTAACTGGGGACGTTCAAATTCACTTTGGGCATTAACTTATGGACTGGCATGTTGTGGTATCGAAATGATGGCCTCAGGTGCATCTCGTTATGACTTTGACCGTTATGGAACAATTTTCCGTTCGTCACCACGTCAATCAGATATCATGATTGTTGCGGGAACATTAACGAAAAAGCATGCCGAATTTATTCGTCGTCTTTATGATCAAATGACAGAACCTCGTTGGGTTATCTCAATGGGTTCATGTGCAAACACTGGTGGTATGTTTAATACTTACGCAACCGTTCAAGGGGTTGACCGTGTTATTCCTGTTGATTTATATCTTCCTGGTTGTGCCCCTCGTCCTGAGACTTTACAGTACGCAGTAATGATGCTTCAAAAGAAGATTCGTGCAGAAAAAGCTGGTAAAGCGCAACGTCCTAAAAGGCTAATGTAATGAGAGCGTATTCGGATAAAAAAGACGTTCAGAAAAAAGCGTATTATACAGATCGTTATTGGGTTGCCCCTACTGTGCCTCGTCAAACAGTTGAAAGTGATGATGTTTTTGCTGCGGACTTAGCTGCGATTAAAGCTAAGTTTACGGTACTTGAAGCGTACATCGAAGTTGAACAGTTGGTGATAGTCATTAATCCTGATGATAACTTTGGTGTAATGAAGCTTATGAAAGAAGAACTTCAATTTGAACAACTCATCGAGATGGCAGCTGTTGATTGGCTAGCGCGCTCAAATGAGTTTGAAATTGTAGTTATGATGCTTTCAATGGCAAAACGTAAACGTATGCGTGTCAAATATACTGTTGCTAAAGATCAAGCGGTTGAATCACTTAATCCACTTTACAGATCAGCAGATTGGGCAGAGCGTGAGATGTATGACATGCATGGCGTTAAGGTAAATAACCACCCATACATGAAACGTATTCTTATGCCAGATGATTGGCAAGGACATCCACTTCTTAAATCATATCCATTACATGGAGATGAGGCAGCACAGTGGTATGAAGTTGATAAAATTTTTGGAAAAGAAGCGCGTGATATTATCGGGCCTGAAATCCGTGATTCAGCAGCAATCGAGCGTTACGATACTGAGCGTTTCTCACGACTAGGTCACGAGGTTCCTTATGGTACTGATATCTCTGAGGGTGAGCCAGATACACCTTTAGCATATCAAGAAGAAGATGGAGTTTTCTTAATTAGAAAAGTTCACGAAGATGATTCTGTAGAAATTACAGACAGAGACAGGTAAGCCTATGCAACATACTAATAAACTTTCGCCATTTTTTGAAAACATCACTTTTGATCGTGATGACAATGAGTTAATTTTAAACTTTGGTCCTCAGCATCCATCAGCTCATGGACAGTTACGTCTTTTACTACATCTACAACAAGAGCAAGTTGTTAAAGCGCATCCAGATATTGGATACCTTCACCGTGGAATGGAGAAGATGGCTGAGAACATGATTTATAATGAGTTCTTACCTACAACTGATCGTATGGATTACATTGCATCAAGCTCAAACAACTACGGCTTTGCCCTAGCTGTTGAAAAATTAATTGATGTTGATGTCCCTCGTCGTGCACAAGTTATCCGTATGTTACTACTAGAAGTGAACAGACTTATGTCTCACCTTTTCTGGTTGGCAACAACAGCGCTTGATATTGGTGCAATGACAATCTTTTTATACGCGTTCCGTGAACGTGAATATCTAATGGACTTAATCGAAGACTACTGTGGAGCACGTTTAACACATGCCGCCATTCGTATCGGTGGAGTTCCTTTAGATTTACCAGATAACTTTATGGATGATTTGAAAAAATTCCTAGATAAGTTACCTCAAAATATGAAAGATTACGAAGATTTACTAGACACAAATAGAATCTGGTTAATGCGTATGGAAGAGGTTGGTACTATACCAACTGAAATGGCTCTATCATGGGGTTGTACAGGTCCAATGTTACGTGCTTCTGGTGTAAATTGGGATCTTCGTAAAGAAGAGCCATATGAGCTTTATAGCGAGATTGATTTTGATGTTCCTGTTTCTGACAAGGGTGACAACTATGCGCGTTACAAAATTTATATGGAAGAGATGCGTCAATCAGCAAAAATTCTATATCAAGTAATCCCTATGTACTACGAGACTACGCCAGAATTAATGGCACATGCACCTCAGTATATTTCAGCATCTAAACTTGATATCATGACTCAAAACTACTCTTTGATGCAACATTTTGTTCTTGTGACTCAAGGTATGCGTCCACCAGTTGGTGAAGTATATGTAGCAACTGAATCACCAAAAGGTGAGCTTGGTTTCTATATTAACTCACAAGGTGGTCCTTACCCATACCGTCTTAAAATGCGTGCGCCATCTTTTTGGCATACCGGTGTTTTAACTGATCTATTACCAGGTCACTATATTCCAGATGTCGTTGCGATTATTGGTACTACCAATATCGTCTTCGGTGAAATTGATAGATAAGGAGACTCATGAAACGTTATGATTTACGTCACTTAAAAAGTGATTTCGATGCTAGAATGGTTGAAATTATCAAAAATGACACACAGTATGGTGAAGTAGCAATTTTTCTTTTTGAAATTGGTGACTTTTCTGCGATTCAACGCTCAGCTGATCTTGTAAAAGAGAATGGTTGTGAGTTAATGAATTCATTAAAATTCAACGAAGTCGACTGGACTATCGTCGTTAAAAAGTAGTAGGAATTAATTGTGAGTAAAGTATTTTTTTCCACATGGCGCGGTGAAGCTATTAACAATAGTAAAGTTGACGTTGAAAAGTGGGAAGAGTCTGCATATAATCTGCCTCAGCAGTACAATGAGCATAGTAGCTCTAAAGCATTTATCGGATGGGATGGCGTTGCGCTTTTTCAAGAAGATGTTGATGTTGTACGTTTAGCAACTGAGTATGCAGCGCAATATCAAGTTTATTCTGAAGCTTGTGGGCGTTGTGCACCTGGTCGTTGGGGTGGTCGTATATTGTATGACCTCTTAGATAAAATCGCTCGTGGTGAAGGTGATAGAGCTGATATGGATCACTTAAAAGAAGTTGGTCGCAATATGCAACTGACATCTAAATGTGAAATTGGTAAAACAGTTCCTACACCACTGCTTGATTTGATGGAACATTTTGAAGACGCTTTTATTGATTGTATTGATAATAAAAAGGCGTCTAAAGATTATCAAGCGGATATCAACTATATTGCAAAGATTACAGCACCTTGTACAGATGCTTGTCCTGCGCATGTTGATATTCCTGGATATATTGAAGGTGTACGTGATTTACGTTTTGATGACTCACTACGCGCTACACGTCAAACAATGCCACTGGCACATGTTTGTGGTCGTGTTTGTCCACATCCATGTGAAGATGAGTGTCGTCGTACGAACTTAGACTCTCCGATTTCTATTATGGAACTCAAGCGTTTAGGTGCGGATTACGAAACTGATCATGGTTTTGGTTTCTTTCACCCTGCTGAGAAAAAACCTGATAATGGTAAAAAAGTTGCTATTGTTGGCGCTGGTCCTGCTGGCTTAACAACTGCGTACTACTTAGCCCTTGATGGTGTCCAATGTGACGTTTATGAAGAGTTGGCTGTTCTTGGCGGTGAAGTAGCTGTTGGTGTTCCTGAATACCGTATGCCAGTTGATAAATATAATCAAGATATTCAGTCAGTAAAAGATCTAGGCGTTAATTTTATTGTTAACACCAAAGTAACTGCGGATATGTTACGTCAGTTTGAAAAAGACTATGATGCGATTATGTTGGGATTTGGAACACGTCTTTCTAAGAAAGTACGTTGTGGAAATGAACGTCCTGAGGTTCAAGGTTACTGGGGAGCTATTGACTTTCTTGATAAGGTAAATCTTTATGAGAAGTATGGTTACAAAGTAGATGAAGAGACTCAAAAACAACAGATGTTACCAACAGATTTTGTTGATTTAACTGGCAAAATAGTGGCCTGTGTTGGGGGTGGATTTACCTCTATGGATGTTGTTCGCTGTTCAATTCGTGCGGGTGCTAAAAAAGTTATAATGATCTACCGTCGCGATGAAAAAACAATTATTCGTAATACAACTTATGAAGAGTATCATGAAGCAGTTGAAGAGGGTGTTGAATTTATCTTCCATTCAGCGGTTAATGAGATGAAAGATGAAAATGATGTCTTAAAATCTCTTGATATTGATAAGTTTGAATTGGTACCTGATCCAAATGGTGGTCGTCCTCAATTGGTAAAAATTGAAGGAGCTACATTTAATCAAGAAGTTGATTATTTGATTCCAGCTGTTTCTCAAGCAGCCAATCTTGATCTATTACCAGAAGAGTGGGAATTAGAGATGACCTCATGGGCAACTCTACTAACCAATGGTACTGATTATATGACATCACGTAAGGGTGTTTTTGCAACTGGTGACTGTGAATACGGTCCGATGACGATTGTAAATGCTGTTGGTCAAGCCAAACGTGCTGCTTCAGTTATGACGCGCTACCTTCAAACTGGTGAGATCACTTTAAGTGATGATGAAATCATGGAAGACCATCTACGTAAGATGAAAGTCTATGATAAAAAAGAGAAAGTAACCGGTTGGTTACCAGGATTACTACGTCAAGAGAGTGAAAAACTTGATGTTGACGTACGTAAAGATAACAACAAAGAGGTAAATCTTGGCTTCACTCAAGAAGAAGCTCTTAGTGAAGCTGATCGCTGTATGCGTTGTTATTATATCGCTATGGTAGCGATGTAAGGGGTCGGGGTGAGTAAAATTAATATAACTAACTTTACAATTGATGGCCGTTCTGTAACAGCAAATCATGGTGAGACTATTTTAAATGTAGCGCGTAGAGAAGGAATATATATTCCAACTATGTGTTACATTGAGAAAACAACACCATGTGCTTCTTGTCGTCTTTGTTCCGTTGAAGCTGTTGGCGTTGATGGCTTTGTACTATCATGTAATACTCCTCCAACGGAGGGTATTGAGATTGTAACAAATTCTGATAGCTTACAGACTGAACGTACCAACATTATGAAGCTTTATGATGTAAACCATCCTTTAGAGTGTGGAGTATGTGATAAGTCAGGGGAATGTGATCTTCAAAACAAAACTTTAGAGTTTGATGTTTCTCAACAAAACTTTACTGCACGTGATCAAGAACGTTCTATCGAAAACTGGGGATTGATTAATTACAATCCATCTCTTTGTATTCTTTGTGAAAAATGTACACACGTCTGTAATGAAGTAATCGGTGATGATGCTATCGATCTTCAATTTGGTGGGTATAAGTCTAAGGTAGTTCCAAAAGACTCAGATATATTAGACTGTACTTTTTGTGGTGAATGTATCGCAGTATGCCCTGTTGGCGCGCTGGTAAGTTCTGAATTTCAATACAGCGCAAATGCTTGGGAATTGTCAAAAATTCCAGCAACTTGTGCCCATTGTAGTGCAGGATGCTCATTAGAGTATGAAGTGAAGACAGTAGGTGCTGCAACGGCCGGTCAGTCTGAAATCATGCGTGTAACCAATAACTTTGAATTTACCTCTCTTTGTGGAGCAGGAAGATTTGGATTTGATTTTGACAAACGTGATGTTAAAGATGTTAATGAATTTAATAAAGCCATTGAAAAATTCAAATCAGCAAATGCAATTAAATTTACATCTATGGTGACGAATGAAGAAGCAATGATTCTAAATGCTCTTAAAGAGAAGTTAGGTCTTAAGCTATTTAATGAGGAAGCACGTAATTATCAAAAATTTATGCGTGCATATTCTAAAGTCAGTGGTAAATTACATCATAGTGCAACGCTAGATGCAGTGAAACAATCTGACGCAGCGATTGTGATAGGTTCTCGAATCAGTACGGATAATCCAGGTGTACGTTACGCATTAACTACTGCGTCACGTCATAATGGTGCAAAAGTGATTTATCTTCATCCTATGGAAGATGCACTGATGCAAAATGTCGTCACGCAGATGATTCGTTATGAAGTTGGTACAGAAGAGGGTGTCTTGGCTTTAATCGCTAAAGCACTTTTAACTGAGGCTGATCTTGATGAGACTTCACAAAACTTTTTAAATAGCTTAGATGATGGCTACTTATGTGCTGAATCTAATGTTGGTGAAGAAGAGTTAGAAATGATTCAAAAATCACTTCGTCGTACGAAAAATAGAGTGATTATTTTAGGTAATGACGTGATTAATCATGACAGAGCTGAAAATATTGCACGAATAGCAGCTTTAATTGAGGAGTACACTGATTTTTCTCTTCTTATCGTTCCAAGTGAAGTTAATACCTTAGGTGTTTCACTGATTTGTGACTTAGACGAAGAAACTAGTGTTAATTCTGTCGTGGGTTACAATGCTAAAGCAGACTATACTGTTGCTTCATTTGGTGAAGCAGACTTGAATGTGGCTGCACTTAATCAACAAGAGGGAACTTTTGTAAGTGTTGACAATCAAGTGCTACCAACGAATGTGGCAATCGCTTATGAGGGTTATACTCTAAATGAGATTGCTGGCGCGCTGGGTGTAGAAGCTGAATATAGCATTGATTATACGCCTCAGCTTCCACAAACATCTGGCTTTAAAGCCACTGCTTTTGATGATTTAGAAAATTTTCTAACTCATGATGGTAAGGATGTACGTGGTTATATTTTAGACAACGTTAATCGTGAAAAAAGTGTAAAATTTGAACAAATAGCTGATCTACCAGAATTTAATGGAACGGTTATTTACAGTTCCAATCCAGTATTGCAATTTAATCCTTATACAGCAGATGCTAAACAACTAGAATCTGATATCAGTTTACGTGGGTCTGCGCAATTTGCAGCAGCAGCACGTATCGCTGATGGTGATGAAGTAGAGATACAAACATCATTATCTTCAGTCATTAGAGTGTTTAAGTTAGATGCTGAGTTAAAAGGTACGGTTGCACTAAATCCTAACTTTGATTTGGGTCTTGAAAGAACTCTCGGATCATACCGTTACGAGATAGCAAAAATAAATAGAGTGAGTAATTAATGAGTGAAATTACGATTAACATTGATGGTAAAGACGTTCAGACGCAAGAAGGTGAGTTTATTCTTAACGCTGCTCGTGCCAATGATATCTTTATCCCAGCAATCTGTTATCTAACACGTTGTAGTCCTACACTTGCTTGTCGTATCTGTTTAGTAGAAGCAGATGGCAAACAAGTATATGCTTGTAATGCCAAGGCAAAAGAAGGCATGCAAGTTACAACAAGTACTGAAAATATTGAGTTAGAACGTCGCGCTATAATGGAAGTTTATGATGTAAATCATCCTCTTCAATGTGGTGTGTGTGATCAATCTGGCGAGTGTGAACTTCAAAATTATACGTTAGAATTGGGTGTAGATGAGCAACATTATGATGTGGCTGATGTAGCACGTGAGTCTATTGATTGGGGTCATCTTCATTACGATCCGGGTCTCTGTATTGTATGTGAACGTTGTGTGACTGCGTGTAAAGATATGATTGGTGACAACTCATTAAAAACTGTCGCACGTGGGGCAGGTCCTTTGGCTGATACGCATAAAGAGAATATGCCTAAAGATGCATACGCAATGTGGAATAAGTTAAACAAATCTGTCATTGGACTAACGTCAGGTGAAGAGATGCTTGACTGTACTTCATGTGGTGAGTGTTCTGCTGTTTGTCCTGTTGGCGCACTTGTAGACACACATTATATGTATACTTCAAATGCTTGGGAACATAAACAAATTCCTGCAACTTGTGGACACTGTTCTGCGGGTTGTCAAATATCTTATGATACTAAACACACTTCTGTTGAAAATGCAGATGAGAAAATTTACCGTGTTATGAATGAGTGGAACTATGTATCACTTTGTGGTGCAGGACGTTATGGTTTCAATTATGAAAATGCAAAAGTACAAAAAGATGAAGTGGCTTTTGAAAAAGCGGTTGAAGCATTTAAAAATGCGTCAAGTGTTGCATTTACAAGTACAATTACTAATGAAGAAGCATTCATTTTACAAAAACTAAAAGAGAAACTAGGTTTCAAATTGGTTAATAATGAAGCAAAATCATTCCAAACATTTATGAGTGAATACTCTAAAATATCTGGAACAGCGGTATACGGTTCAACACTAAAAACAGCACATGATAGCAATTTTGTTATCTCTGTTGGTTCAGCACTTAAATCAGATAATCCAAATGCACGTTATGCACTTAACAATTCGATGACAGTCAACAAAGGTGCGGGACTTTATTTCCACCCTGTTGTTGATCCTATCATTGATGGTATGGGTAAAAGCATTATGAGCATTAACCATGCACCACTTCAAGAAGAAGCAGTGTTATATCTTATCTTAGACCTATTTGCTGATAAGTCTAAATTACCAACTGATGTTGCTGAATATATCGCATCATTTCACTCAATGAAAACGATTACAGTAACAGAGACTATTAAAGAAAAAGTAGTTGAGATGGTTAAAGAGATGAAGGTTAATGAAGAGACTGGTGAAGAAGAAGAAGTTGAAGTTGAAAAATCTAAAATGGTACCTAAGAAAGTTGATAAAGAGGTAGAAGTTGATGAAAATCGTCTACTATCTATTGTTAATGTACCTAAGAAATTTGACGAGAATTTAGAAAAATTCTTGAAGAAAAAAGACAGCTTTACATTGATCGCTGGACCAGATCTTTACAATCATGTAAATAGTAAAAACTTAGCACGTCTTCTTGGTCTAATTGAGAAGCACTCTAAATTTAATCTAGTTATGATTCCAACATTGACCAATACTTTAGGTGTTAGTATGATTTGTGATCTTGATGAGAGTAGTGAGTCTGCTTCTGTCGCTTATAACTGTGAAGGTGACTTCGTTCTTTCTGCATTGGGCAATGGTGACTTAGATATGCCAGCTCTTAATCAGCAAGAGGGAACACTAACAAGTATCAATAAACGTGTTAATCCAACCAATGCTGCACTTTCATATGGTGGCTATGAGTTAAATGATATCGCTAATGCTTTAGGTCTTGACTCTAAGTTAACTATTGATTATACAGTGCGCCTTGGCGAGTTAGATGGATTTGAAGCTCAAAGTTTTGATGACCTCCCAAATCATTATGAAAATGATGGTAAAGAAGTTCGTGGTTATGTATTGGCTGAAATTTCTGCTGAAGTTGATAGTGATGAAAATGCTAAGGCATTTGATGAGAATGCTAAAATGGATGGTGAGATTATCTATCTTGCAAATCCTGTTCGTCAATTCTCAGAATTTACAAACAAGTCAACAGAACTGGATGAAGTAGCTGGATTGTGTGTAAGTGAAGCATATTTAAAATCTCATTCACTAGAAAATGGTGATATGGTAGATGTTAAAACGGCTTTAGGTACACTTCGAGTTACGGTTGTAGTTGACAATAAAATCGATGGTGAGATAGCTTATCTGCCAACGTTTGACACTGAAATTAAATCTGAAGCACTGTTTGACGGTTACCGTTTTACTCAAGCTTCGATAACAAAGGGATAGGATGGATACAGCACTACTAGTTGAAACGGTTATAAAAATCGTTGTTATTCTCTTGGTATTTTCAGCGTT
Source organism: Sulfurimonadaceae bacterium (assembly GCA_016744905.1). Lineage (GTDB taxonomy): Bacteria > Campylobacterota > Campylobacteria > Campylobacterales > Sulfurimonadaceae > BB10. Next base: position 56,493 of record JADGDM010000001.1, read on the forward strand.
AGCTGGATTTGGTACGTACTTTGAACGTAAAGTACTGGCATTTATGCAACGTCGTCTTGGGCCAATGAATGTTGGACCTTATGGACTTTTACAAATTGCAGCAGATGGTATTAAACTCTTTACAAAAGAGGATATTATTCCTGCTGGAGTAGTTCCACTTATATTTAAAATTGCACCAGTTATCACTGCAGCAACTGCTTTTATGGCAGCAGCAGCGATACCTTTTTTACCATCATTTACAATTTTCGGTTACGAAGTACACCCAATTGTAGCTGATATTAATATTGGTATTTTATATGTAATGGGAATGATGGCTGTGGGTCTTTATGGTCCACTACTTGGTGGTTTAGCATCAAATAATAAATACTCACTTATCTCTACGGCGCGTGCGGTTGCGGTGTTTATCTCTTATGAGGTAGTAAGTGGTTTGGCAATTCTTGCACCACTTATGATGGTAGGTTCACTTTCATTACTTGATATTAATGATTATCAAGCAGGTGGAATAACACACTGGATTGCATTTTCTCAGCCAGTAGCCTTTATTCTTTTCTGGATTGCTGCATTTGCTGAAACTGGTCGTACACCATTTCACCTAATCGCAAATGATCATGAGTTGATTGATGGTTTTGGTACGGAGTATTCAGGTATGAGATGGGGTCTTTTCTTTATTGGTGAGTACGCAAATATGTTCTTTATCTCATTTGTAATGGCGATAATGTTCTTAGGTGGATATGGAGATGGTAGTGTTGCCGGTGCTTTTGCACTTCTCGGTAAGGTTGCTTTCTTTTTCTTCTTTTTCTTATGGACAAGAGCAGCTTGGCCAGATGTTAGACCAGATCAATTGATGTGGTTAACATGGAAAGTTCTAATGCCACTAGCAGTAATTAACGTAGTTATTACTGGCTTTGTGTTGATGTTTTAAGGGTTGATGTATGAGTTTAGAACAATATAAAGATAGAAATGTCGGTGAACAAAACTACTATATGGTAGACATCGAAGATTATCCTACTACTGGTTGGGGTAAATTTACACGTGTTGTAAAACGTACTTTCAGTGGTGAGTTATTTGTAGGACTATGGGTAGTGCTTCGTGAAATGATTAAATTTGATATTCACACAGTATCTTACCCTCAAGAGAAGTTGCCTATTGGTCCACGTTATCGTGCGGTTCATAAGTTACTTCGCCTTTGGGAGTCAGGTTATGAGCGTTGTATCGGTTGTGGTCTTTGTGAAAAAATCTGTATATCAGATTGTATTCGCATGGACACTAAAATTGATGAGAATTCTCGTAAAGAAGTGACTGAGTATACTATTAACTTTGGTCGTTGTATCTTCTGTGGTTACTGTGCTGAAGTTTGTCCAGAGCTTGCTATTGTACATGGTGGAAGATATGAAAATGCTTCTGAGCAACGTGCCCACTTCGTACTTAAAGATGATATGTTGACACCTATGGACTTGCTAACACAACAGCAAGAATATCCAGGTTTTGGTGCAGTTATCCCAGGAACAGACAAGAGCGTTAAGAAAACGCCTCTTGCATATTAAGGAGAGTTGATGTTTGAAGCTATCGCTTTTTATACGTTTTCGTTTTTAACAATTTTAATGTTTAGCATTACAGTTATGACTTCACAAGCACTATATGCTTTAACAGCTATGGCTGCGGGTATGATTTTCATCTCAGCATTTTTCTTTATGTTAAGTGCTGACTTTTTAGGTGCTATTCAAATCATCGTATATACTGGTGCAGTTATGGCACTTTATGCATTTGGTATGATGTTCTTTGATACAACTAGAGAAGTTAAAGAAAAAATTCAAAACAAAAATATTGTTTTTGTTTTAGGAACAATGGTGGCTCTTTTGGTTGTTGCAATCTTTATGGCTCCTGTCGTATCTGAAAATATTCATGCACTTTATCCTATTCAAGAAGGTTTAGGTAATACTGAACAAGTAGGTATCGTACTTTTCACTAAATATTTGATTCCATTTGAGTTAGCGGCTATTATGCTTCTATCTGCAATGATCTCAGGTATTGTTCTAGCTGGTAAGAAAATGGATAACTCTTTAACTCTTATGGCTGATGAAGAGATTGAACTTATGCAAGAAGCTAATGAAAAGGTTAATTCATGATGGAAATTGGTTTATCACACTACCTAATACTAACTACTATTCTTTTTTCAATTGGTTTAGTAGGTGTAATGAGACGTAAAAATCTTCTAATGCTTTTCTTTGCAACAGAGATTTTACTAAATTCTGTAAATATCGGTTTTGCAGCTATCTCTTATTATATTGGTGACTTTACTGGTCAAATGTTTGCATTCTTCATCATCGCTATCGCTGCGTCTGAAGTTGCCGTGGGTCTTGGACTTCTTATTGTTTGGTTTAAAAGAACTGGCAATATCGATCTTGACTCTATGATATCGATGAAAGGATAATACATATGGAAATGTTACTCTATACAGCGCTCTTTTCACCGCTTGTAGGTTCACTTTTTGCTGCACTATTTAGTACAAGTAAAAAGACACTAATTGCTGGTGTAATTCCATCAGCTCTACTGTTTTTATCATTTATTAGTTCTGCGATTCTTTTAACGCACGTGCTTAATGGTGAGACAGTTCAAGTTGAGATGATGACTTGGATGGCAACTGGTAATCTTTATATTCCATTTGGATTTGCAGTTGATCAAGTGTCTGTAACTATGATGATGGTTGTAACGATTGTTTCAACTGTTGTTCATGTTTACGCTATTGGTTATATGGATCATGACGCAGGATTTAATAGATTTTTTGCATGGTTATCTGCTTTCGTTTTCTCAATGTTAATTCTTGTAATGAGTGATAACTTTGCGGGTCTGTTTATTGGATGGGAAGGCGTTGGTCTATGTTCATGGGGTCTAATTGGTTTCTGGTTTCACAAAGAAGTTGCAACTTGGGCTGCTAATGAAGCATTTATTATGAACCGTATTGCTGACCTTGCAATGTTAATTGGTATCTTTTTGGTTTATTGGAACACAGGAACACTTCAATATACTGAAGCATTTGCTGCAATGCCATACCTAGATCACTCAATCGTAGTTATGATGGGTGTCTTTTTATTCATCGGTGCGATGGGTAAATCTGCACAATTCCCACTACACACATGGTTGGCAGATGCGATGGAGGGGCCAACACCGGTTTCTGCACTAATTCACGCCGCAACTATGGTTACAGCAGGGGTTTACCTTGTTGTTCGTGCAAATCCTATGTATGACCTGATTCCTGAAGTTGGTATCTTTATCGCTAGTTTAGGTGCTTTTGTTGCGATGTTTGCAGCCACCATGGCGCTGGTAAATCGTGATATGAAACGTATTATCGCTTACTCTACACTTTCACAACTTGGTTACATGTTTGTGGCTGCTGGATTGGGCGCTTATTGGGTTGCACTATTTCACCTTATGGCTCACGCATTTTTCAAGGCACTGTTATTCCTAGGTGCTGGTAATGTAATGCATGCTATGGATGATGAACTTGATCCATTTAAGATGGGTGGTTTGAAGAAATCAATGAAATGGACTTGGATTATGATGACCCTTGCTTCTGTAGCATTAGCGGGTATCTATCCACTGGCTGGTTTCTTTTCTAAAGATCTTATCTTAGAAGTTGCTTTTGTTGAGCATCACTATATTCTATACACAGTACTTCTTTTAACTGCTGGTTTAACTGCATTCTACTCGTTTCGTTTAGTGGCACTTATCTTTCATGGTGAAGAGCGTCACTTAGAGCATGGTTTCCATCCTCATGAAGCGTATAAATTTATGTTATGGTTTATGGCTCCATTAGGTGTGTTAGCGGTTATCGCTGGTATGGTATTTAAATCTCCATACTTTGAGATGGTTACACAACTTCTACCAAGAACTGAATATCATATTCATAATCCAGTAGTATTTTGGATTATGACTATTGGAACTCAGGTTTTTGTTATCGCTGCAATTGCTTATGCATACAGCAAATACAAAAATGCTAAAATTGATAAAAAAACAGAAGAAGGTTTCTTCTACCAAGTACTATTTAACCAGTACTATATTCCACAATTTTACGAAGAGTTCTTTGTAAAACCATATCGTGAGCTTTCTAGCATTTTGTGGAAGCAAGTTGATATGAAAATTGTTGATGCTTCTGTTGATGGTATCGCAAATATATTCTACAAAACAGGTGTTAATACACGTGGTATGTCAAGTGGAAATCTTTCAACCAATCTTAAATGGATGGTTGTTGGACTTGTAATCCTTCTTGCATTAGCGGTTGTTTTCGCAGTAATAGTACAAAATGGTGACGCAGTCATCTCAGTACTACATGATTTAGGAGCTATATAGATGTTAGAGCACATTTTATCTATTCTTATATTCTTTCCAGCACTTGCGGGTGCTCTAGGATTTATTGTTAACAAAAACAGTATGCGCGCTTATGGTGTTACTGTTGGTGCGATTGAGTTTGCACTCTCTTTATGGTTATGGTTCTCATATGATTCTGGTGTATCTGGAATGCAGTTTATGGAATCAGTTTCTATTATCCCAGCATTTGGTATCACTTACCTTTTAGGTATCGATGGTATTTCACTGTTTATTATAATTATGGCTTCATTTTTTACCATGATTGGTATTGCTTCATTAAGCCCTACTAAAAATGAGAAAAATCTAATCATTACACTTCTGTTTTTACAGATGACTATGATTGGTGTATTTGCTGCGCTTGATGCAATTATCTTTTATGTGTTTTGGGAACTTTCACTTGTACCGATGTTATATATCATCGGTGCATGGGGTGGACCAAAAAGAATTTATGCGTCAGTAAAATTCTTTTTATATACATTTACTGGTTCACTAGTAATGCTTGTAGGTATGCTATTTATGGCGTATTTCTATCACCAAGCAACAGGTCAATGGTCATTCTCAATTTTAGAGTGGTACAGACTTATTCTTCCTGAAACCTACCAGTTATGGTTATTTGTAGCATTCTTCTTTGGTTTTGCGATCAAGGTTCCTATGTTCCCATTCCATACTTGGTTACCATATGCTCACGGTCAAGCACCAACAATTGGTTCGGTTATTCTTGCAGCAGTTTTACTTAAAATGGGAACGTACGCGTTTATCCGTTTTTCATTACCACTGTTCCCAGATGCTTCTGTGTTCTTTATGATCCCAATCGCAGTGATCTCAATCATTATGATTATCTACACTGCTATGGTTGCTTATGCTCAAGAAGATATTAAACAAGTTGTTGCTTACTCTTCAGTTTCACATATGGGTGTTATTGTTCTTGGAACATTTGCACTAAATGTTGAAGGTATTACAGGGTCTGTCTTTTTAATGATTGCTCACGGTATTGTATCTGGGGCACTGTTCTTACTTGTAGGTGTTATTTATGACAGACGTCATACTAAACTTATGAGTGAGTTTGGTGGTTTAGCGAAGGTTATGCCTAACTACGCAATTATCTTCGGTATGATGATGATGGCTTCAGTTGGTATGCCACTAACGATTAACTTTGTTGGAGAGTTTTTATCTCTACTAGGTTTTTATCAGCAGTCACACATGTTGACTCTATTAGCTGGTACGGCTATTATTGTTGGTGCTATTTACATGTTAGCAGCATACAAAAAAGCTTTCTTTGGTGAAATTACTAATGAAGCAAATAGAAATTTACCAGATGTAAACAAGCGTGAGCTTGGTGCACTAATTCCATTAGTAATCATCATGGTATGGTTAGGTGTTTATCCTAAACCAGTTCTAGAGCCAATTAATAATTCAGTTGAGTCTATTGTTCAGCTTATGCATGACAAAGCAATTACTCCTGCGGCAAAAGCAGCTATTCCAGATGTTTCAAAGCCAAAGCCAGTTATTCAAAGAGCACCTGCACATGCAGCTGCTAAACACACCAGCGCTCACGAAGGAGGTCACTAATGTTATCACCAGTTAATGTATCATTAGAATCACTAAACCTTGTTACTCTCGCACCAATGCTGATTGCAGTTGTTGGCGCACTGAGCATCTTAGTTATTGATTTCTTTAAAAGCAATTTGGACAAAACACTTTATGTAATGGTTTCATTACTATTTTTACTATTAGACTTAGGCGCTGTTATTGATTCAGCGGGCTTCTTTATGGAAAATGGCACGATGCTTGGTTTCTTTGATGTGATGTTGATTGATGGTCTTGCGATTCTCTCTCAAATTATTATCGTTGGTGCCTCAATGCTGTTTATCCCTTTAGCACTAACGTCTAAGCGTTTCCATGAGTTCTCATATCCAGAGTTCTTTGCACTGTTCTTGTTTATGATTGCAGGTTTCCAATTTATGGTTGCTTCTGACAGTCTTATATTGATCTTTATCGGTCTTGAAACAGCTTCACTCGCACTATATACACTTATTGCACTACATAACCGTTCAAAATCATTTGAAGCGGCTGTGAAGTACTTTACTATGGGTGCACTGGCTGCTGGTTTCTATGCAATGGGTTCAATGATTTTCTACGCGATCACAGGATCTGTAGAGATTAACCAAATTGCAGCAGTGCTTCAAGCAGATAACTATTCTAATATCGGTTATGTATTAATCGCTGTTGTATTTATGTTGGCATCATTTGGTTTCAAACTCTCTTTGGTTCCGTTTCATACTTGGACACCAGATGTTTATGAAGGTAGTTCAGCTGCATTAGCAGGATACATGTCAATTGTTCCTAAAATCGCTGGATTTATCGTTGTAATGAGACTTTTTGAGTTCTTAATTCATAGTGGTGTTATCTGGCTAGAAGTGGTGCTTTATGCTTCCGTAGTTATTACTATGACAGCCGCAAATATTTGGGCATTGGTTCAAAGTGATGTTAAACGTATGTTGGCATACTCTTCGATCTCACATGCTGGTTTTGTAATGGCTGCTATCTTAATTGGTACAACACAGTCTAATTCTGCACTTTTCCTTTATTGGATTGTATTTGCATTTACAAATCTTGGTGCCTTTACTATGCTATGGGTAAGCCGCGCTAAAAACTTACCAGCAGGTCAAAGTTCAGATCACTCATTTGAGAAATTCTCTGGAATGATTCATACTGCACCAATGACAGCTACTGTTATGGGTCTATTTATGTTATCACTTGCAGGACTTCCGCCATTTGGTGTGTTCTGGGGTAAAATTTATATGATCGGTTCAGCAGTCTCTGCTGGTTACACAGTTCTAGCACTTATCATGGCGCTTAACTCTGCAATTGCTGGTTACTATTACATTAAACTTATTGTTTATATGTTTATGAAAGACCCAGTGAATCCAGGTGACTATATGATTAATGCATCTAACTCACTAAAAACTATTATTGGTGTTGCGGTTATCTTTACAATTTTTTCAATTGTAGCAATCAATCCACTACTAGAAGTTATTACAGCTTTTGTGTATAATAGCGGATATTAATATTTAACTCAGTGCGCTTATGCGCGCTGTAACTATAGGAGAAATAATTGTTCAAGTTCTTTCTCCTTCTTCTCACTCTTACACCTTCTCTCTTCTCTTTAAATATCAATGTTCAAAGTGGTAAAGAAGATTTTCACAACTTTTCTATAATTAGTATCAGTCATGATAAAGACTTTTATTGTGAAAATATTCGTAATGATTTTGATAAAACGACTGAAGTCGCTTGTGTCTTTGATGAAAAACCTCAAAAAAACTTTGATGGTATTAACAATAACTTTTTTACTTTAATCACCGAAGTACGAGAATCCAATTATTTTTTAATTATTAAACCTCACCACAATATGAAACTAAAAGCCGAAATATTTGACCTGAGTGTTGATAATACTTTTTACAATGCTGATATAAAAAAAGCAAAGCGCTGGACTGTTATTGGTTTTAACGAGAAAGCCCCTTTTAGTGAAAATATAAAACAATCAGAGAGCATAATAAATTTTCCTTTAGAGATGAAACGTCATAAAATTCCTTTTGTTGGTGGTCTTGATATTTCTGGAAACCCCATCCATATGTCACGTATTCAAGATGTGAGTGACTATATGACCATTAAAAACTTTTACGGTGCTAAACAGTATAGAAAATCTTTAAACCTTATAGAAGATGTTTTAGAAAACTATCCAAATACAATATTTAAAAGTGAATTACTTCTTTACAAGATGAGATCATTTCATAATCTAGATGACAGTGAATCACTTTTGAGTATTTCTAAAACTTTTGTTCGTAATTACAGTTCAAATGAAAATATCCCAGAGGTTTTAGCCTATACGGCGAAAGCATATTCTGATGTTGGTATGTTTATTGATGCGGACTACTTTTTTGATAGAGTTTTTAGTGAACATGAAGAGTCTCCATACTTTTCATTGGCACAGATTTATAAGGGTGAGCAAGTTGAAGCTAGTGGGGGTCTTTCAAAAGCACTTAACTATTATAAAAAAGCTTATTATAGTGCGCAGAGTATGGAAACTGCATCTATAGCCGCATATAAATTGGCTAAAGTACATATGGGCGAAGGGAAAGTTCCTAAAGCAAGTGAATATATTTATAAAATCATAGATGGACACATTGACTTTTTCAAAGATAACTTTGAAGACACAATAGAACTTGCTATGGAGTTTTCTGATCATAGTGATTATAAAACTGCTTCAGATATGGGACTGGCTATTTTACAAAACTTGAAAAAGGGTAGTGAAGTTTATGAGCTACTTTTAAAAAATATTGGAGTTTGGCTGAGTAAAACTGATAAAAAAGCTGAATCAGTTGAGCTGTTCAATCGCTATTTACAAGAGTTTGCTTATGGTAGTTATACTGATGAAGTGATTCGTACCAAAGATGGGTTGTTTTTTGATGCTAACGATACAAATATCACTAAAAAATTAGCAGAATTTGATGCACTAATAATCGAATACGATGGTGACAGTATCAGTAATCGTGCACTATATGAAAAAACGAAGTTACTTTTTGAACTTAAAGAGTATCAAAATGTATTGGATTTAAATAACTCATTAATGGTTTTAGATCTGACACTTTATGATGAGATTCCAAGTTTAATAACACAAAGTGCAGAAGCACTGATGAAGGAACTTCTCACAAAAAGAGCGTGTGTTGAGTCTGTTGATCTCTCGAAAAAGTATGCAGTATCACTATCTCAAGAATTTGATGATGCGATTTACTACTGTGCACTTAAAAGTGGAAATAATCAATTGGCACTATTTACGGCTCAAAAACATATACAAGATCGCGACTTAAGTATTAAAATGAAATGGCTGATGAACTATATTAAAGCTGACTATACTATTGGACACTATAGTGAAGTCATCAAAGCAGGCAAAGAGTTAATTGAGTTAGAGAAGATAGAAGAGACACAAGAGTATAGAGACGTCGTTCGCTATATGTTTGATTCTGCTCAGAGACTTGATTTACCTGAAGAGATGATTTCATATATTCAAAAGGTAGAAGAATATTATGGCTTAGATTATGATGATATTGAGCGGTACACCAAGGTATTGGCACTGGCGATTAAATTAAAAGATAATGTACTTATTGAGACTTACGCTAAAAAAATTATGCAATTACAGAAAAATATCAACAGCTATACGCAGTCACCATTTGTAGAGTTCACGCTCTCTCAACTTTATAGTGAGAATAATAAATATAAAAAAGCCATCGAAGTTTTAGTGAATTTAGAAAATGTAGATTTAGACAGTGGCAAAGTGTCGAGATTTCAGTACCTACTAGGCGCACTGTATGTAAAAGATAAGCAAAATGATAAAGCAAAAAAGGCGTATGAGATGAGTATAAAAGCTGATGAAAATTCAGCTTGGGGAAAACTCTCTAAAGATGCGATAGAACTAATAAATTAAGCTTCTAAAAGTGCTTTTGCACATAAGGACTCTAGTTCCAGCGCGCTGGCTCTGGTGATGTTGCTAAATTGAGTCCGATTAAAAGTTTGTTGACGTTTTGCCAATTGGGAAGTGTGTGTAGCTATTTTACTAATTAATTCCTCTTTTGATATTTTATTATCAAGGTACTCTAGTGTTTCAATAATTCCAATAGCTTTCATACTGTTAGGCAGACGTCCATATTTTTTCTCTAAATAGGCAACTTCATCTATAATTCCCATCTCAACCATCTTAGATGTACGTAGAGTGATTCTCTCACGTAACACAGCGCGCTCAATGGCGATTTCAAACACTAGTAAGTCTGGCGCTATCTTTTTGAGCTGATGTGTCTTAAAATAGAGACTAGGAGGCAAATGAGTTTGGTAATGAATTAAAAGAAGTTTTTCGAGTCTATATCTATCAGTGGGTGAGACACTTGACATATATTCAGGGTCTAGAAGCGTGAGTTCTTGATGTGCTTTTTTTAGATCTTTCAAGGCCTCATTAGTCTGTTTTATACTCTCTTCACTAAAGTCAGGAAGTTCAGATATCCCTTCGATGAGTGACTTAAGATAAAAAGAGCTACCACCTACAATAATCATATTTTTTGATTCATCTTCACAAATTTTTACAGCTTCCAGATAGAGATTAAAAAAGTGGATAACGCTGAAGGTTTGATTTGGAGAGAAGACATCAATACCAAAGTGTCTGATAGTCTCAAGTTCTTGTTTATTTGGCTTAGCAGAAGCGATATCAATCTCTTTATAAACACTCAGTGAGTCAATAGATAAAATATAGGCATTATGGCGCTGTGCAAGAGTCAGTGCAAGATCAGTTTTTCCCGAGGCTGTGGGACCCAGTATGGCGATTTTTTTCATTACAAGAAGTATAGCAGATTTGATAAGAATAGGGTAAAATAAGTTTATGAATGAAATTAAACAAAAACTCAAAGACTTTAATGAATTGGTGATGTTTCAACACAGTATATTTTCATTGCCTTTTATCTTTATCGCTATGGTAGTTGCTGCCGATGGTTGGTTTGGATTTAAGCTACTTTTTCTAGGCGTGCTTGCTGCATTAAGTGCAAGAAACTTTGCGATGGGTGTGAATCGTTACGCCGATATAGACATTGATGGTGATAATCCACGAACGGCAAGCAGACCAAGTGTCGATGGTCGTTTAGACGCAAGTTCTATTTTGATTTTTACAGGAGTCAATGCCTTGGCTTTTATCATTGTAGCGCTGCTTATTAATGACGTGGCTTTTAAATTGTCTGTTCCTATTCTTTTGGTCTTGGCTTCATACTCTTACTTTAAACGTTTCAGCGCGCTGGCACATTTAATATTAGGTGTTTCTTTAGGTTTAGCTCCAATAGCAGGGGTTGTCGCGGTTGAAGCAACTGTTCATACTTGGGCATTTATGCTGAGTGTTGGCGTGATGTTTTGGGTGGCAGGTTTTGACCTTCTGTATTCTCTCCAAGATATAGACTTTGATCAAGAGAGGGGCTTGCACTCTATACCATCACGTTATGGAGCAGAAGCAACACTGTTTATCTCCGCAATATTTCATGCATTAACCGTGCTTTTTTGGGCATTTTTTGTTACTTGTGCGGAGCTTGGGTTTTTTGCTTATTTGGCAGTTTTTGCTTCAGCAATGATGCTGGGGTATGAGCATTATCTCGTTAGAAAAGATTTTACTCAAATTGATCGTGCATTTTTTACGATAAACGGTTACTTAGGCATTGTATTTTTTATTCTTATTGTCTTTGATAGAATGGTCTCATGAGCGTTCGTTTAGTCAAAGCGCCTATCTCATTAAAATTCTCTTTGGCTCATGCAGAGGATGAAGTATATGAGCGTGAGTTTCAGCGTTTAAGTATGAGTGATGAAGACCCTATTACACAATGGTTGAAATTGGCAAAGGCTAAAGGCGACAGTGCTGAAACTGACCCTGTTCTTCTCAACCTTTTAGTAGAACTTCATCGTAAAATAGACAGCTTAGAGCGAACCATTAAAAACGAAGAACCAAACCGTCTTGACCTAGAGTCTCATGAGATGATAGAGACGATTGGTTTTGGATATTTTGACTTGGCTCAGAGTGTACTGGTTCTTGGACGTCGTTATTATGGACGAATAGAGATGCCTGTTTATCCAAAGCGTGATATCGCAGTGTTTTTTACGGCAGAGAGTTCAAGTCTGGCTAAAATAGAAAAAATGCACGAAGCTGATGAAAAAGAGTGGGCATCTTATTTGACAGCGCGTGAACGTATCCTTATTCGTGAAAACAAGAGAGTAAAATGATTAGTAATATTGAAATAATTTTAATTGCTATTGGCGTAGTGCTTCTATATTTGATTTATTATATCTTTACAAAAGACTCTCAACAAGCCAGACAAATTCGAGCAATGGCACATGCCGTAGAAGATCTAAATCGTCAGTTATTTGAGATGCATAAAAAGCTACATCAAGAGGTGGTTGAAGTAGCCGCAATGATTCCCTCAAAAGAAGACATAAACCTTGGTCATGACTTTGAAAAAGGGGTGCAAGAACTTTATTTCCCTCTGTCTGAATCTTTGCAAAGTATAGAGATTAATTTGCAAAATCAAAAACATGAATTTACAGATAGAATTCAAGTTTTAGAAGCAAATCTTAAAAGTTTAACCTTGCCTTCTTCTGTACACAGTATGGATGATGATAAGATTATTGCGCTGTATCAGCAAGGGCATACTTTAGAAATGATCGCTAAAGAGTTGCATCTTTCAAAGGCAGAAGTAGAATTTGTTCTGAAAATTAATAAAATTCGTTAATGACTTCAATTTAATTTAAGAATGTACCGCTATAATTTCAGCCTCTTAAGACAAGAGATGGTGTGCGCTCGTAGCTCAGCTGGATAGAGCACTGGTTTGCGGTACCAGCGGTCACACGTTCGAATCGTGTCGGGCGCACCATTAACTTCATAAAATATTCCCACACAAATAATTTCTGAATAATTTTTCTTTCTAATATTTAACAAATATGTAATTTGTTTATATCACCTTTGTTATAAGTCATGTGCTTATCTCATAACGTCGTAGAAGTCGAAATCCTAACAGTACTTAACTAGTTGTACTGTTGGACTCTTTATTGTAAACGACGCACTTCATTTTTCTACTCCTATTTCTCCCTTTATACTTAATTTCAATATATAACGACTATAATAGAATTGTATATAGACTATATTTAAAGGTTCTATTATGATAAAACAGTGCAAAATTATAGTATCAATACTTATTATTTCAAGCTTTATTCTTGGATGTAGTACTGATGAAACGACTCCCACTACTGGACGAACTTTAAGTCCATCCTCTCAGTATGTACTCTTACCAGAAACTGTTGGTAGTGATTTTATTGGTTCTTATATTGAAGCAAGTAATGCAATCTATTTCTTTGATGACAAAATCATTTATAATATAGATGGTTTGGAGTACAGCATACGTTATAGCGCGCCAAGTAGTTACATATTGGCGCAGGGAAATGACTTTATAAAAGTGACTCAAATTGATAGTGAAAATTATGAGCTTGAATTCAGCGATGGTACGCGTTATGAGTACAGTAGCATCAGCCAAGAGCAGGTAGATGAAACAGTGACGCTCAATGGCTATGAAGGTATTTGGTATGAAGACTTAGGGACAAGTAGTGTTGAAGTCTACTATGTTTACACAGATAAAATCAAGCTATTTCTTGCAAATTATGAGACGGGCAGCTGTACATTACAAAGTGAGATACTGGGTGTAGAAAATGTGAATGCAGCGATTAGCGAGAATATATTCAGTGATGTTATAGAGCAAGCAATTGGATCTGAATATTCACAAGCAGAAGAGGGTTGTGGCTTATACAGCAGTTCTCAAGTTTCATTAAGAGCTGAGGAGAGTACCCAAGTACTTGAGAGTGTCGTTGATAGTGCCTTATCAACGATGGGAAATGTATTTGAAACCTATGCTCCACTGGCGATTGTCAAGAGTGTAGTCGATGGTGTGAAAAGTCGTATAGATAATTTAAACATCAAGTTTGAAAATATAGTGACAAAAGTATCTACATTTCACAATGATATGAAGACAAAATTCAATGGCTATTCAACTACATTAAAATCAGAAATCTCTTCAGACCACGTTTATGATGTTGGAATAGTGAGTGAGACACAGGTAAGTCGAATTAAAGCAGATACTTTGGGTACAACCTCGCAAGTTTCTACTTACGTGCAGAGCGGAAGTAGTAGTGAAGTAGACACTTTTGAATCGACGGGAAGTGAAGAAACAACACAGGATAGTTCAGATGCAAATGTATACTGCATGAAAGAGTTTAGAGATGCTGGTATATTGGCTGCGCAAGAGGGGCTATGTACCACGTCAAACGATGCGTGTCAGTTACTGGGCGGAACCTATGATTTTACGCCTACTACATCTACTAAATGTCGTGAGACTTGTATCAATAATGCAAGTGAAGCTATTAAATTAGCGAGTGCAGACTTTGATGGTAGTAATGCTTTATATTTTACAACACAGTGCCTTGCTGCAGGAGAACTTTTTAGCAGCGAAACCAAAGTCCCTTTGACTGAGTCAGAAGCATGTCTTGCTGGATTTGCAGTAGCATGTGAAAATGGAGTTAGAATGAAAGGAACCTGGCAAGAGGCAATGGATTTTTGCGCCAGCAATATGATGAAACTTCCTAATAAAGAGGAGTTGGTTGGAATTTGGGAAGCTGGTGAATGGGGTGATATTACAGGCGTTTACTGGTCATCTACAGAACAAGAAGAGTATGAAAATAATGTTTGGTATGTTTATTTTGGATTGGATTGGGTACGGACAGCGGCTAAAGATAATACTAATTATTATGGAAGATGTATCCCAAATCAGTAGTTGAGTATTCATGCAATTTTTTGATATTATTGGTACAATAGTTTCTTAAATTGAAGCAGTGTAAATTGAATTATCTTAAGAAGGATTTACCGTGAGAGATATTAACACCACTGAAAAGACAAGTAATTATAATGAGCTTAATGATGACAAAAGTGTTCCTGTTTTTAACGCAATACAACTCTATTTCGACCATTTTCTTTAGCTTCATAAAGGGCTTCGTCTGAGCGTTTTAATAATGATTCAACCTCTTCACCATCATTTAGTGAGGCTATCCCAATACTTACGGTTACTGTTACTTTTTCTTGCAGGTAAGGTATTTGCATACTTGCTACATTTTGACAAATTCTTTCTGCGAGTTGAAATGCCCCTTCTTCAGAGGTGTTCTGCATACTGATACAAAATTCTTCCCCACCAACTCGACCAAAGAGATCACTCTTTCTCAGCATCGATGCGATGACTTGAGTGAATGATATTAGTACTTCATCTCCAATTTGATGACCATAAGTATCGTTGATATTTTTAAAATAATCAAGATCAAGAGACATGGAAAAGAGAGCTGTATTATTCCTTTTTGCAATGTCGGCATACTTTTTAATAAATTCCATAAAAGATCTTCTGTTTGATATACCTGTTAAGGGATCTGTAGTGGCCAACACTTGTAACTTCTCATTTGCTGTTTGTAACTCTAAGGTTCTCTGTTTTACAGCAGTGTTAAGACGTCTGTTATACGCACTTACATAAAAATATCTTACGATAAATATAATGAAGAACAGTATAAAGGGATAGAGATAAAGAGCATATTCTCTATATAGTACCTTCATATCTATGTCCACTATGTCATAGGGTGGATAGTGTAACTTCTTAAGCGTTTGATGTATGAGCGTATAGTCCGCTGGAATACTCCATTTTTCAATTTTTGGTAGATTTGTATTTGATGTTTTAGTATAGTCTTTAGGAATATTAACAAGTTTTGAAAGTACCTGTAAGGAGAGCTCATCAGAAGTACTTCTCAATTTTGAGAATGGCCATTCTGGATAGAGTTTTGTACTGACTAAAAAAGGAAAGTCTTGATACTTTTGTGGATGAATTATCCTAATGTCATCCATGTTTAGCAAACCTTCTTGCAACATTTTTTCTAAGGTATCCGTTCTAACTGTACCTGCTTGAACCTCACCTTTAAGTACCGCTTGAACAACAGCGTCATGTGTTCCAATAAATTGAACGTCCACAGTGTCAATATCTAAGCCTTGATCGGAGAACAGTTCATAGGCCATAATCCATCCCCCAAAAGATCTTTGATCTACTGCAGCAAAACTTCTTGATTCTAAATCTTTTAGTGTATGAATATTATCATTATTCTTTTGTGTAATAATCACACCACCAAATCTTTTTAGATTGTGTTTAAGTGAAGCATAGCTGTTAAGGAGAGTAGCGACTCTTAGGATTCTATACTGGTCTTCAAGGTAGGCATAATATGTTGGATTTGTAATTACAAAATCAACTTTCTCTTTTGCAATAGCAATTTCTAGCTCTGTAAAGTCTAATGGGGTGATTTCAAAGTGGTACTGCTCTAGACTGTCATTGAGGTATTGAGTCAGGGTATTCCACCTTTTATAAGTATTCTCATTACCTCTTTTTGAAAGTACTCCTATTTTTACATTTATCTTATTTAAGTTTAAAGGATCAACAAAACCTTTGAGATTATAGTTATGTATAAATCCAGCAAGTTTATAGTTTTTTACGATTTCAACTATCTTTTTATTCGAGATATGTCCAAAGGGCATATCCTCTGTAAACGCCAGCTTTTTAAGCTCTTTGGCTTCGTATAGCAGAGCTTGTTTTGACTTGTTTTGAGTATTGTACTTTTTTTGAATCATGATAATAGACTCATCCATATGCTCAAAGGCCCATAACCAGCCTTTTTTAGTTGCCCTATAAAAGGCTTCTACTTTTTTTGGATTATTTTTTATCTCGTCATTGGAAGTAAAAAGAATATCTCCATAAAAATCATATCCATACTTTTTAGGATTAAAAATTTTAAAGTCAATATTATGTTGGGTTAAATAGTAAGGCTCATTTGATATGTACGCAGAGATGGCATCTGTTTTACCCATCACGAGGTCTTTAATGTTAAAAGAGTGGTCTTGTAACCTTAAATCATAGGATTCAATTCCATTAGATTGGAGCATAGAAAATATTGAAGCTGAGGATACACTTCCTGGTGTGATCATTATCCGTTTATTTTTTAAGTCAGATAGCGTCTGTATGTTTGGATCTGTGGTAATTAAGACAGCTGGAGAACTTTGAAATATTACACCGAGTGTTGCAATAGGTTGATTGTGACTTTTATCTATTAATATTGAAGAGCGTCCAACAGCAAAGGTTGTCTTTTTATCTACAACATCTTGTACAATATCTACGTTTTCATAATACTCTTTAATGTCAACAGTTAAACCCACTTCATCATAAAAACCCATCTCTTTAGCTGCATAAAAACCAGCAAATTGAAATTGATGTTTCCACAGAAGTTGAACAGAAACATTTTGAGTATCTGCTATGAGGGATAAAAAGAGTATAAAACTGATCAATAAGAATTTCATAAAGTACACCCCTTACGTTCTTAATACTAGTATATATTAATCCATATTAGAACTTCTTGATGTATTCAGTCGAAATTTGAGCTAAAGTAATCAACATTTAAAACAGTATAATGTTGTCTTAAAGTCGAAGTAGTAATTATGAAGGTTGTGAAATGGAAATTGAAGAGAGTCTCCTCGTTAAAGCGCAGGAAAATATAAAAGGCATTGTCAAAGATGTTTTTGTTCATACAGATCAGCATAATGCTGTTGTGGTGTATGATACAAATTCTACTATTTCAAACCTCTTATATAAAGCCTATCAAGAGGCACTTCCAACGGCTATATTTATTGACTTTAATGAAAGTGAACCTGAAGAAATTTTAGAGATATTGGGTGCATTAAAAGAGTCAGATTTTGTGGCCTTGATCCAGTCTAAAAACTTTCGTCTTGATGCGTTTAGAATTCGAGTTGAACTGTTTAAACGTAAAATCAAAGTCATAGAACACCCTCATCTTAACCGTATGAGTGATGCTGAAGTTCCTTGTTATATTGATGCACTTGAGTACGATAAAGAGTATTATCGTGGCGTTGGTCAGGCACTGAAAGCGAAAATAGACTCTTCTAATTCAGGCGTTATTGACAGTGATGGTGAGTTACTTTTTTATGATTGTGCTTTTGAGAGTGCAAAGCTAAATATTGGTGATTACTCTGAGATGGCAAATACTGGTGGGCAGTTTCCTATAGGAGAGGTGTTTACTGAAGCAAAGGATTTAGAGTCTCTTCATGGGCGTGTAAAAATCTTTATCTTTAGTGACGTGAGCTACCAAATAAATAAACCGGATATTTCTGCAACACTTATCATTGAAAAAGGGCAGGTGGTAGGTACTGAAAATACTACAGCAAAGTTTGATGAGATTTTAGATCTTATTCGTGAAGGTGAAGGTTCTATCTGGGTGAGAGAGCTTGGTTTTGGTCTGAACAGAGCCTTTAGTAAGACAAGAACAGTCAGTGACACGGGAACCTATGAACGTATGTGTGGTGTACATCTCTCTTTAGGAAAAAAACATGGCATGTATGGAAAGCCTGGCTTCAAACGTGGTGATGGAAAGTTTCATATTGATGTGTTTGTAGATACCACTACCGTTAAGTTAGATAATGAAGTCATTTTCAAAGATGAAAATTGGATTGTTTGACTTCCGTAAATGTTCTGAGTACAATTTCTGAAAATTATGTATCTGATACTTTAGAAGGAAACTAGTGCTATTTAACTCGTATGAATTCATTTTTGCCTTTTTACCTTTTACTTTTTTACTCTACTTTTTTTTATTACATAAAAGATTGATTGTTGCCTCTAAGGCTTTTTTGGTTTTTGCATCACTGTTTTTTTACAGTTGGTGGAACATCAGTTATCTACCTCTTATCTTGAGCTCTATGTTATTTAACTATGTTATTGGCAACAGTTTGAACTCTAACTTCTCTAAGGTAAAATTAGAAAAAAAATCACTGCTTATATTTGGAATTATTTTTAACCTTGGACTGCTTGGGTATTTTAAATATTCGGATTTTTTTATTGGCAATATTAATACATTAATGGATGTAAATATAGAGCTTTTAAAACTTGCCCTGCCTCTAGCTATTAGTTTTTTCACGTTTCAACAGATTGCTTACTTGGTAGACAGTTATAGACAAGAGACGGCAGAATATGATTTTTTAAATTATGCACTCTTTGTTACTTTCTTCCCTCAGTTGATTGCAGGGCCTATTGTGCATCATAAAGAGATGATGCCACAGTTTGCATCGCGCTGGAACCTTGTAAAGCAGTATCAAAATATCGCCTTGGGTATCTTTATATTTTCTATGGGCCTTTTTAAAAAGGTCGTCATTGCTGATTCATTGGCTACGTGGGCAAATAATGGTTTTGATAAAGCAGAAGTGCTTAACCTCATAGAAGCTTGGGCAACATCACTCTCGTATACTTTCCAACTCTATTTTGATTTTAGTGGTTATACCGATATGGCGATAGGGGCTGCATTACTTTTTAATATCAAACTGCCTGTGAATTTTAACTCTCCTTATAAAGCCCGAGATATACAGGATTTTTGGAGACGTTGGCATATTACATTAAGCCGTTTTTTACGAGAGTATATCTATATCCCTCTTGGTGGAAATCGCGTCAGTGAATACAGAATACAGATGAATTTGATGCTCACTTTTTTAATCGGTGGTCTTTGGCATGGCGTAGGATGGACTTTTGTTTTTTGGGGATTTTTACATGGGTCAGCGTTGATTACTCACCGTATATGGAAATCTTTAGGCTTTAGATTTAATACAATTCTAGCGTGGTTTATTACCTTTAACTTCATCAATATCACCTGGGTTTTTTTCCGCGCCAAGGAGTGGGAAGATGCTGTAAAAGTACTGAGTGGGATGATGGGACTTAATGGTCTCTTTTTACCACTACATATGGCCAAGTATCAGATTGCCTTTATCGAGTACAGTGATGCGTGGCTATCAAATATCTATGCAAGTAAATATCTGATTTTAGAGCTTTTAGTGGTACTGTTGATGACACTGTTTTTTAAAAACTCTATGGAGTTAAAAGAGAAAATAGGATTTAATCTCATCACGGTACTTTTTACAGCTGGTCTTTTAATCAGTTCATTTTTACATTTAAGTGGGGTTCATGAATTTTTATACTTTAATTTCTAAAAATAAACAGCATCCAAAAAAATGGCTAATGAAAATATTTTTGAGCGTTTTTCTATTTAGTATGATTGTGATAGGATTTAATTTTATTATTGATCCTTACAACATTACCCAGTACAATGTTTTGAATATCAAACATAAATTTGCGCGTGATGATCGTACTGAAAAATTGAACTATTTTAGATCACTTGGTGGGTTTGATAATGTCATGATAGGCAGCAGTCATGTTTACTCAATGAATCCTCAAACAGTTTCAAAACACTTAGGTGGAACGACCTATAACTTTGCAGTAGGAACAGCCACAGTCGAAGATCAGCTGGGTGTTTTAAAATACCTACAACGAGAAAATAAACTTCCTAAAAATATTGTTATGGGTGTTGATTTTTACACCTTTAATCCACATACACCCCCAAATAAATATTTTATTAAAAATAAAGAGTTGAATTTTTTATCTTATGGTGGGTATACCGAGGATTATCTTTCAAAACTCTACTCCATAGACTCTTTTCGTGCATCAGTCAAAACATTGAAACATCATCTTTTTGATAAAAATAAAAGACCATTTTTTGATGCTTTGGGTTGGGCGGGGCATTATGAAGACTATGCGCAACGTGATAAAGATAAAGATTTTTTAAGAGCGAAAAAAGAGACAGAAGAAGAGCTTCTCAAAGTCTATGCAAAATATGCACATATTGATAAAAAGCGTATGGATTATTATGAAGAGATACGGAGCATATGTAAAGAAAACAATATCACTCTTTATCTTTTTACAACGCCATTGCATCCTTATCTATTAGAGAATTTTGATAGCCATCAAAAAGAAGCGATGATTGAACTCATTGAGTATCTTTCGACATTTGAGCATTTTACAGATATGTATACACGTCCAGAGATTTATAATGATGTACGAAATTTTCACGGCGCAACCCATACCAGCAGTAATGCGGGAGATATTATCTTAAAAATTTTACTTCATAGATAAAATATCCACACCTTTTGGAAATTGCATGGTGACACAATGTAGTGATCCATGTTGACGGATAAGAATAGAACAGTCTATGGCAATGATCTCTCTTTTAGGAAAGTGTTGTTTAAATATCTCCAGCGCGCTGGCATCCTCAGCTACATTATACGTAGGAACCAAAACAGCACTATTAATCATCAAAAAATTGGCGTAAGTTGCGGGGAGTCTTTCATCATCATAGAAAATGGCTTTGGGATGAGGTAGGGCGATTAGTTTATAGGGTATATTATTTAGATCTCTTAATGATTCTAGCTCTTTGTGCATACTTTTAAGCGCTTTGTAGTGACTATCTTCTTCATCTTGACATGAGACATGCATAATACTGTCTTTTGATATGTAGCGCGCCAGAGTGTCGATATGTGCATCGGTATCATCACCTTCTAGTTCACCATGTTTTAGCCAGTGTACTTTTTGTGCGCCAAGTGACTCTTTAAGTCTCTCTTCTATCTCTTTTTTTGTATGGTCTGGATTGCGATTTTTGTTCAGTAGGCAGGCCGAGGTTGTTAATATAACGCCTGATCCATTACTCTCAATAGAACCACCTTCTAATATAAAGTTCTCTTTACGAAGTGGCGCGCTGTAATGTTTGGTAATGCTTTGTGTGAGTGCATTGTCTTTTTTCGCATCAAACTTATCGCCCCAGCCATTAAAAATAAAATCAAGTAGCTGGATTTCATTATCTTTTTGTATGCTCAGCGCGCTACAGTCCCTTGCCCATGTATCGTCACTTTGATATTGAATAAAGTAGAGGTTGTGTTGATGCTCGAAATGTTTTTTGACACCTTGTATGTCATCACAGATAATAAGACATTTTTGATGGCGCGCTATGGCTTGGGCTATCTCAACAAAACAGGCCTTGGCCTCATTAAGATACACACGCCAATCACTTTGTTCATGAGGAAAAATCAGTTGCACAAAGCTTTGCTCTTCAAATTCTGCAGGCATTTTTAACATGGGTTCTTTCCTTAATTCGTGCGTGGTATAATTGCGTCATGGCAGTAATTAAAATAGATAAAAAAGCATTTTTTCATAACATAGAAATTATAGGCAAAAAAGCAGATGGTTTAGATAAAGTCGCACTGGTTTTAAAAGACAACGCGTATGGGCATGGTTTAGAATTGATGGCATCTTTGGCGCAAGAAGCAGGGCTTAAAAAAGCAGTAGTACGTACCCAAGATGAAGCAAAACTTATAGAGTCGTATTTTGAGTATATCCTGGTTTTAGCAGATATCCCCGAGCGCGTTGAGAATAAGATGACCTATACTATCAATGATTTAGAAAGTATCTCACAGTTTCCTTGTGGATGTAGAGTTGAACTGAAAGTTGATAGTGGGATGCATCGTAATGGTATCGATATTACAGAACTCAAAGAAGCGTTTGATTTGATAGCGCGCTATGAGCTAAAACTTGAAGCGGTATTTACCCATCACCGTAATGCTGATGCGTTAAGTTCAGAGTGGTTTTGGCAAAATGAGAACTTTAAAGAGATAAAGTCTCAAGCCAGTGCGCTGGGTAAAGAGTATGGATTTAGTGATTTACGTTTTCACTCAGCAAACTCAGCTTCTCTTTTTAGACACAGTAGTTTTGATGAAGATATGGTGCGCGTAGGAATTGCTGCGTATGGCTGTTTAGAGATGGACAGTAGCTTTGGTGAAATAGATTTACGTCCTGCTCTAAGTCTTTACGCTGATAAAATCTCAACACGGATCCTTAAAAAAGATACCGCACTTGGTTATGGTGGAATACACAGCGCGCTAGAAGATAGCAAGGTGTCTAATTATGACTTTGGTTACGCCGATGGTTTTTTACGCCACTGCTCAAACAACTACCTCACCCCAAACAGTGTAAAACTTCTTGGTCGTATCTCTATGGATAATTCTAGTTTTGAAAGTGAAGAGAAAACGTTGTTGATTTTTGATGACGCACAGCAGATAGCGCGCTCGGCGCAAACTATTGCTTATGAAGTACTTGTCTCTCTCTCAAGAGATATTGTAAGAGAAGTGATCTAATACAGTACCCGTCTTGAGGTGTTATAATGATTTCTCCAGTAGCTCTCTTTAAGTGAAGAGATAATGACACCCTTACTGGAAGAAGCGTGCATGAATTTTCCATTTTCTAGATAAATACCCACGTGTCTACTATTTCTACCTGTTTTAAAAAACACCATATCTCCAGCTTTAAGTCTACTTTTAGAAACAGAATAACCTTCTCTTTGTAAGGTCTTGGTACTGCGAGAGACTTTGAGATTAAATTGAACGAGGTAAGTATTTTGAACAAAGGCAGAACAGTCAACTCCACGTTTGGTAGTTCCTCCAAAGAGGTAAGGCACACGTTTCCAGTTTGTGTATTGCGAATATAAAATTTCTAATACTCTTTTTTCAAAGCCTGATTTTTTACTTTTTTTATTTTGGTAAGTCTGATGTTTATCTTGTTTTTTTGAATAAGAAGTTCCGCGTGTTGAGCAGGAGATGAAAAGTAGAGAGATGAGTAGTAAAAGCGAGGTTCTAAGCATAGAAAAGTGTCACTCGTGAGAGTGACTTAAAGCTTAATATACAACGTCTTCAGCGCTGTTTGAACTGCCATTATATTGTTGATCATGGCTGTTATATTTTTGTGAAGAGTTTACATTGTCGTCTTGGTATCTAGCAGGTTGGTTATTTGAAGAAGGTTTCGCTTTGTTACCTGTTGCACTTCCAAACCAGAAAGAAGCCCCAAAATATAAGGCACCATGATTTGTTACTCTTGTGTCTGAATTACTATTCCCCCATGCGAATGCTTTATAATCCCATCCTGCAGCCAATTCGATACTGTCAGATATAATATAAGAGGTACCAAGACCCGCTTTCCAACCAAATGCGGCTTGTGAGTAATCACTATCTGGATCAATATACCATCCATAAGCAAGACCAACTTTAAGGAAAAGCTGTAAATTACTAACGACATCAAAACCATGTTTATAGTCATATCCAAGCTCTGAGTGATCAGTATCATACGAACTATAATAGAGTTGGGACATCCCACTATTGATTTGTCCTCCCCCAAGTTTGAAACTGAATGCTGATTTTGCATCGTGTTCATAATCTGTGTCTATGCTATTAACTGAAGTTGTAGTTCCTGATTCAGAAGGGATATAGTCTAGTCCAATAAACATTGTCGCTTGGGCACTTGTAGCAAGGGCAATTGTTAAGCCTAATACCGCGAGTATTTTTTTCATTTTATTTCCTTGATTAATTTTGTGAGATTATAATGTAAAAAGGTTTAAGTCGTAGTTAGTTTACTTTTCTACGGTAGTAAAACTCAAACTTGCCTCACTGTGTAGCGCTTTTTTAGACTTTTTAAACATAATCGCACGTGTTTTTGAAAGACCTTTGGTGATGTCTTTATCAATAAGATAAAAACCACTTTGCTCATCATGGGTATACGGGGGAATCGTATTTATTTTTTGATCAGATGCAAATATCTGTAATGTTTCTATTCCATAAGGAGGCTCTATGGTAAAACTGCCTAAAGAGACCCATCTATTGGCCATATCTGCATGTACAAATTTAATAAAGGCATCATGTCCAGACGCATCATTTAATTGAAGCAGATAGGAAAATTTATTTTTATCATTTTGTGTATATCCTACGATGTAGTAGTATCCTGTTTTATTAAGTCTGATAAAAAGCTCAATCTCTTCACCCTCTTCATAAAGAAGACCACTGTCCCCCTTATTACTTTTAATCATTGTTTGAAACTGATTGGTGACAATTTGTCCACTTTCTAAAAGGGATGAAAAGTCGATATTTAATGCTTTAGTGCGTAGGCCTTTATAAGCCTCTTGTTTTATAAAAATTGTTTTAGAACGTATATTTTTTCTTTTAATTACATCATAGAGTGCATAATGCAACACCATTTGATTATCCAATGTTTCGTAACTTCCTCTTAACAAAAATTGGGTCTCTTTTGGGTGGGACACACTTTTTGTTTCTGCTTTCAAAACCTTTGTAATGACAGAAGCAAAAGGCGTGGTCTCTTTGGTATTGGGTGCCTTTGGTGGATAAATATAGACAGACTCATTGTTAGATAATAAACCTTGAGTGATGATTTGTGCTGCAAGTTTAATGGAGTTTATATTTGATTCTAAGTGACTCAGTTGTGACTTTAATTCAATTTCATTCAGAGGCATCGCCACTGTTTTCTCATTAAAACTGCTTAAAACCATGTTATAGCTATAACTCTCTTCTATAATAGCCAGTGCCTTTAAAATCAATTCTAATTGATGGGTACTATTTTGTTTTTTAGTGAGTTCTTTTTTGATTTCTCGAAGCAGTTTTTGCTCTTGATGTAATTCTGCTTTGTACAGTGGTAAGGCACTCTCTTTTTCAAGCGTTGCTGTTGCTTCATAGGAGTCTCTTAGTTTGAAGCTTTCTAGTTTTGTTCCTAGAAGTGGGAGTTCACTAATGAGTGTGAGTTTAGAATGTAATGTCTTTGATACTTTGGTGTTACTCTCTTTTATCTCTTTTGTAAACTCAGAGCTAACTTGTGTTTTAATAGACTTACTGAGGTTCTCTAGAGCATCATTCATGGCACTCTTTTGTGTTTGTCCATAACCGATAGCACTCCACTCTTGTGCGTTGAGTATGAGTAGAGATAAGTATAAAAATAGTACTACTTTCTTCATATTAATTCCTTAACTGATTTATTTTAAGAGACTTTAGTACACATTAAAAGTGTATGGCTGCACCCATAACTACTTTTGTCATACTAATTGGATCAGTGTCTTCGTTGGTGAGTGGATCATTTTGGGTCCATAAAAGCGGAGTAGAGTATTTAAGTTCTACAAAAGCCTCAAAAAGAGAGATCTGTGCACTTAAGCCTGCACCAAATTCAAGGTTCATCGCAATAACACTATCATCGGGGTCAATTTCACCTAAATAATCATAAAGTCCTAAGATACCATAAGCATTAAAATCTTTACTTTTTATCGGTCCCTTATCAAAACGCCAAAAATTCATATCAAAGCCAAATAAAACATTATCATAGTCATCATACGCAGTCGTTTTTCCCAAACTTACATTCATTGACATAACGGATGCTTCATTTCTAAGGTAGAGAGTATAGAGAGTATCACTACCTTCTCCTCCTGTATAAGGTGACTCTAATGACGAGTTAACCAAGGTGAGTCCTAAACCAAAATGTAATTTAGAAGCATTGTAGTTTTGAGTAGTGACAACCGGTTTAGCTACTTCTTTTTTAGTAGTTGGTTGCTGTGGTTCTGGATCAGCATATTTATAGTTTGAATTTTCCTCTTGAATAGGACTATCATTGATTGGACTTGATTCTTCCCCGTACCAATCAGCCAATAAGCCAACGTGAATGAGTAGTAGTATTAATATTTTTTTCAATTTTTTCCCTTTTGTACTAAAATGTTTGTGTTCTACGGCTCTAATATAAGTCTAAAACCTATGTCACGACTAATACTATATCGATTTTCACTCTCTCGAATACTAGATCCAACTTCGTCATACTCACTATTGTAGGCACCACCACGGATAATCATCTCATCACGATTTTCATCAAGATAAGCAATCCCTTGAAGACTGGATTTTTGATCTTTAATTTTATGGTACTGTACACGATTGTCTAAACACCACTCTTTAACATTTCCATACATGTCATAAAGTCCCCATGGATTTGGCCGTTTTAGACCTACGGGATAGGGATGGTTTTTTGCATTGTCGCTATACCAAGCATAGAGATCAATTTTATTTTCATTACCAAAACTATAACTACCTTGAGTATCTGTACGCGCAGCATATTCCCACTGAGCTTCACTAGGAAGAGAGTAGCTTTTTTTGCTTTTTTTACTTAGCCAATGCGCATATTCTAAGGCATCATGATGAGAGACATTAATTAAAGCCTGCTGTTCTCGTCCATAGCCAGAGTCTGATGGTTTTTTATGCCCAGTGTCCTTACAAAAAAGATCATACTCTTCAAAGCTAATCTCATGTACAGCCATATAAAAATCTTTTTTAATCTCTACTTTATGCTGGGGAGAGGCTTCAATATCATCATTATCTCCCATCATAAAGGTGCCTTTTTTTATCAGTACCATTTGTGGTTCTATATAACGTTTATGTTTTTTTACTTCTATAATTTGATGTTGATTGCGTTTAATTGCACGGGTGGACTTTTCATCTGTTTTAGTAAAATAAAATGAACCAATCAATTCACTGTAGGTACTGGGGCGTTGTTGAGCGATAGTCTCTTTATAAACATCTTCTCTTGTACGTTTAAATACTTCTTCGATATTAAGATTATCTACCTTGATGTTTTTAACAAGATTGGCAGTAAAAATTCCATTTTTACCTTCACCATCATAAGACACTTCTCCTGCTTGCGCTGCATATGCGATAAACATACCATCTGGGTTACTAAAAGGAGCGAGACCATTTTTATGAGTGCCAAAAAGATTTGATCTACATGCATCTAAGATAATGATATTGGTATCGTTTAGAGCTTGTTTCATAGACACACTTACATTGGAGAGTGAAAGTGCGTTGTATTTAACCTCTGAGTCAGAAGTGATTTTAGAGTCAATAGCAATGAGATAGTTTTTTCCACGTACTTCTATTCCATGTCCTGCATAATAAAAAAGTGAAGTTTTCGCATCTTTAGAAATCTTTGAAAATTTTGTCAAGGCTTTTTTCATCTCTGCTAAAGAAGTGTCTTCATAATACAAAACGAAGAATCCTCTCTCTTTGAGGGTATCTCTCATTAGGGCAGCATCATTAATAGGGTTTTTAAGTACATCACTGTATAGATAGTTGGCATTTCCAATAACCAAGGCTACACGATCTTGTGCTAAAAGAGTGAATTGTAATAGAAAAAGAAGAAGAAGGGTTTTAAAGTATTTATACATGATATATCCATTGTTGTACTGCATTAAAGCAGTACAGATCTGTTTTATTTAAAGAAGATGTAATCGTTATAATTGTTACCATTTTTAATGTACTTACGTGATAAGACAATTTTAGTTTCAACTGGTACATAACCTGCTAATACAGAAGGGCTCATAGTAGAGCGCTGTTTCAAGATGCCTATTTTAATGTAAGCGCGTTTATATTGATCATACTCCGCTTTTGTTGTAAAAGGAATGATGGTGAACTTTTTCTCTATAGTAGGAACACTCTCCTTCTCTTTTTTAGCAGTAGGCGCTACTTTTTTACTTGCTTCTTCAATATAGTATTCAGCACTATATTGCGCTTTGGAAGATGAATATTCACTTTGATATGCGAAGAGACTTAGTCCCAACGCACTGATTAATAGTAGTGCTCTCATTAATCTTCCTTGTTATCTTTTAATCCAATAATATTGAAAAGCCTTGCGCTCATAATATCAGCAATTTTTTTGTAAACAGCATACTCATCTTCATAACTGGTTGCATGAACACCAAGTGTAAAGACTAAGTTCTCGTCTTCTACATACTCTCCAAGTGTTGGTACAACATGAAAATTATGGTTGGTAACATTAATATCTGCATTATTACTGGCTTTAGCACCGCCACCTGTTGAAGATTTACTTAACATTGAAGCATTAACTACAAATGAAACATCCATATCTGTATTGTCTTCATTTGGAGTAATAGTGATACTTGGATAGAGATTAATGACTTTACTGGCTTTATTTGGCGTGGTTGCAATTTTTAAGTTGTTGGCTTTAAAGTAAGCACTCAACTCAGCATCAATATAAGCTTCAAGTTTTGGATCTGAATTGGTTTGAAACATAGTTCTGAAATAGTAAGTATCGTTGGTGTTAAAATAGTCACCTAAAAAATGGTGGATATTTTTAGCTACAACAAAGTTTGTGATTTCAAGGTTATAAGGTTCAGAATAACCTGTTAAACGTACGCGCTCAGATGGAGAGATTTTACCATTTGATGGGATATGAAGATAGGCAAGATTGTCTCCTGTTGCAGTAGGTTTAAAGTCTACTTGAACTTCACATGACTCACCAATTTTTAAGACTGTTTTACAGTTGTTTGTAAAAGAGAAACTCTCTTTATTGTCCCCTCTAATTTTCATCTTTCCTAGTGTTAATGTATCTTTACCATTGTTGCTAATGTTTACAAAACGCTTTTTGTCAATTAATGAAAAGTGAAGCTTTAGCATTGGAGAAATTTGATTTGAAGTTTCATTTTTAGCATCTAGAACACCAGAATGCTTATTTTGACCATCTGCAATAATTGAAACTAAAGTATTACGACGACGTCTGTCATTTGAGCTAATAGTAACAAGCGCTTCTAAACGTGCTTCTTCTTCTCCATGAAATGAGATAGTCATTTGACATGATTGATGCCCCTCTAAAGTAACTGGACATTTACTTTTGTCAAGTTTAAATAGATGTGATTTATCTTCGAGGTTGATGGCAGAGATTTCCAAGGGCTTATCTCCATCATTTTTCAATGTGATATCAGCTACTGAATGATTCAAATTATCCAGTTTAATAAAGTGGTGCCTTTTAACTTCTGCCTCGATTTCTTCTTCTTGCACATGGGTTTTAATAACCAGATGTTGTGATCTCATCTTTGCTTTGTTGTAACTTGGTTGAACACTTTGGTCGTTACAACCAGTGAGCATAGACATTGTTATCGAAGAAATTATCATGGAAGTAAGTGTGAGTTTGGAGAATTTCATTAAGGAACCTTTTTATAATATTGAGGCAATATTTTATCCTCAATATTATAAAATATTGGTTAATGTTTTAGCAAAGTTACTTTTAATTGTTTAGTTGGAAGTCATCAATACTGAATTTATCGCCATTACTCCAAATACCCAGATTTAAAGTGTAAGAATTATAAATAATTTTTTTCAAGTGATTACATGAATTTATTTCGCTACCGTTAGCAGAAACGACTACATCATTTGTCATTAAGTCATTATAAAAAGCAGGAGTGTTGTTATAAACTATTCCTAAAGTACATCCTTTATTACTGCCAAATTTACGACGCAATTTGTCAGGCATTGGAATAAACTCTGCACCAAATTGAAGACGACTTAAATCTATTTTTCTGAGATAATAAGTATAATAAGTATAATTGTTGGCTTCTAAAATCATAGAAACCATAACTGTATCTGCATTGCGACGCTTACCTTCTGCAATAAAACGTTCTGGTGATAAGTTTGTTGAACGGATCAGTTTTTCGTAAGTTCCTATGATTCTATAACCACTTCTTAGTGTTGGTAAAACCTCTTCTTGATAAGATTTATAGATAACGTACTGAGGATCAGGTTTTGCTACTGATTGAGGAGTTTGTGTTGAGTTACAGCCTGTTAAAATAAATAGACTGAATAATATGGGAAGCAACTTAAGCATGCTTATATTCCTTATGTGAATTAATTTCGCATTATACAAAAAATTATTTAATAACAACGATGGCCTCTTTAAAAAGAACGCCATCTACACCTTGAATGGCTAAAGGCTCGATCTCATCTTCATGACTCACTCTACATAATAACTTCGCATCAAAAAGATACTGCTCTGCAATTTTTTGTGCAGAATTCACGAGAGTAGAATTTAAAATAATATATTTCGCATTTAAGTTCTCTGCAAAGATCAACTCTTTGATACTGTTAACACTGAGTGAAAACTCTACGTTATTATTATCACAATAATGAATAAGATCAATATTTGTATGATTGTATTCTAAACAAATTGTGGAATTAGAGGGAGTATTTGAGAGTGCTTCGATATTATCTATGTGATAGAAAGTAGGAGATTCTAAAAGAGGATGTCCAAAAATTAGCACGATTTTTCCAAACACTCTTGTGAACAAAAATATTTTGATCCACTAAGTATGGCTTCATCGACACTCACAAAAGTAGAACATGAACAACATTCGACCGTCTCTTCATCAAGCACTACGGACTCTTTTTTTTTCTTTTTTCCCGGCATCTGTTGCGCACTGGGTTTATGAAAAAACTTCAGATAGATAAACCCAATAACTGCTGCTATGATTAAAGCTTTTAAAATCAAGTGATATCCTTTAATAGAAGGTAATGTCTTTTATTGGTCTCGATGACCTCATAATTCAGATCTTCATTGACTTCATCAAAAACACGCTCACCCTTATAAAATAGCAAAAGACTTTTCTCATCAATATAAGGACGAGAGAGCGAAAGTAGAAGCTCTGTATCCGTGACCGCACGGGAGGTGACAATATCAAAACATGAGGGTTCCATCTCTTCAACACGCATATTTTTTACATGCACATTACTGAGTTTAAAATCTGCTTTGATGTATTGTAAAAAACTGGCGCGCTTGGCAAGAGGCTCAGCCAAAGTAACCTGAGTATTTGGCAGAGCAAAGGCTAAAATCATTCCTGGAAATCCTGCACCGGTTCCGATATCTAAGAGTGTATCTACTTGTGGCAAAAATTTAATTGGATAAACGGCGTCATAGATAAACTCATCCATCTTATCGTATGTCCGTGCACCCGTTAGGTTATGAATTTTATTCCACTTAAATAGATGTTCTTTATAACGAGAAACAAACTTATAAAATTGATCGCTTAACTCAATTCCGTCATGTTCAAGTTTTTGTTTTAAATCCACTATTGCTCCTCTGGAGTCAATTCATCTAAAAATGTTTCTAAATCATACTTTGAACGATATTCTGGTGTCATCACGTGAATAAGAATGTCGCCTAAATCAATGGCAATCCACTCTGGACTTTCATCAATACCTAAAAATTCTTCTTCAGGTTTAAGACCATTTTTAAGATGATCAAGTAGTGCAATTGTATGACGTGTACCAATAGATGTTGCAATAACCACTGCACTCATAAAGTAATCTTTGTCACTTAAATCGTAAGATTCTATGTTTTCTGCTTTGTTATCATCTAATATTTGAATAATTTTGTTGATTCTGTCTTGCATTTGTTTCCTTGTGTTAACTATATTTATAGTGTATTTTAATCTCACTTGAGATCTCTGTTGGCAAAAATGTATCTTGCATATTTTCTCTTAGCGCGCTGGAGCTAATGGGATAGTTTATATTTAACTGTCTGTATTTTGAATCGATATTTAATCCATCACGTGTAGCAATAACAAACTCGACTTCTTCTTTTAAGCGCTGATAATTTTGCCATGTATTTAAAGAAGCAAGATTGTCAGCACCGATAATAAGATAGACTTTTTGATACGTTTGTTTCAGATACATGACAGTCTCATAGGAGCTAACCTTACGTCCAAGATCTACCTCGTAAGAGGAGACTTCAACGTTCTCTTCATCCATAAATATCTCGTTTAACCAAGAGAATCTAATCTGTGCAGAGGCTTTTGAACTCTCTTTAAAAGGATTCAAAAAAGTTGGCATAATAATAATTTTGTCAATATCTAAAAGGCTTAAAGCCGCATAAATAATCTCTATATGTCCTGTATGAGGAGGATCAAAACTTCCTCCAAAAAGCGCAATTTTTTCTATTGATTTCTGCCCTTAACTGTATTTAATGCAATTATACACAAAATTTCGGTAAAATCACGTACTTAAATTATATTATATATAGGATTTACATATGGCACTTAAAATTGCAATTAACGGATTTGGTAGAATTGGACGCTGTGTAGCGAGAATTATCGCGGATCGTGATGACATCGAATTGGTTGCGATCAATGACACTGCTTCAATGGATATGGTACAGTACTTATTGGAAAATGACTCTGTTCATGGTACTTTCGCAGGTGGTGTTGAAATTATTGATGAGTCTCACTTACGTTTAGGTGGAAAAAGCGTAAAAGTATTTTCTGACCGTGATCCTCGTAATCTAGAGTTTGCAGCAGAAGGTGCAGAGATGGTTTTAGAGTGTACGGGTGTTTTCTTAACTCAAGAGACTGCGCAAGTACATATTGACAAAGGCATCAAAAAAGTTCTTTTCAGCGCGCCAGCTAAAGATAAAAATACACCTACCTTTGTTATGGGTGTTAATGAGCACGAGTACAAGGGTCAAGCAATTGTTTCAAATGCTTCTTGTACAACAAACTGTTTAGGTCCAGTGGCTAAAGTACTTGATGATGCGTTTGAAATTGAGAAAGGTTTGATGACTACGATTCACTCGTATACCAATGATCAATCAATTTTAGATGTAAAACACTCTAAAGACAAACGTCGTGCGCGTGCGGCTGCTATCAATATGATTCCTACAACAACGGGGGCAGCTAAGGCTATTGGTCTTGTTCTTCCTCAACTTGTTGGTAAGCTTCATGGTCAAAGTGTTCGTGTTCCAACACCAAATGTTTCTATGGTTGACTTAAATGTTGTTGTTAAAAAAGACACAACAAAAGAAGAAATTTCTGCACTGTTTAAAGAAAAAGCAGCGGGTGACCTAAAAGGCTTAATCCTTGTAGATGAAGACATGCGTGTTTCTCAAGACTTTGTTGGATGTGATTATAGTTCTATTATTGCAGATGACTTAACTCAAGTTATTGGTGGAAATATGGTTAAGGTTATGGCGTGGTATGACAATGAATGGGGTTACTCATCTCGTCTAATCGACATGGCACTTCACATTAGCAAATAATCATTTTAAAACAAGGATAATAATGGAACTTTTTAGTATTAAAGAATTAGATTTAGCGAACAAACAAGTATTTATCAGATGTGATTTTAATGTCCCTATGGATGAGTTTGGAAATATCACTGATGACAGACGTATCCGTTCAGCAGTAGCAACAATCAACTTCTGTTTAGATCAAGATTGTTCAATTATTCTTGCCTCACACTTTGGTCGTCCAAAGGGTGAATTTGATCCTAAATACTCTTTAGAAGGTGTAGGTAAACGTCTTCATCAACTATTGAAAAAAGACATTATTATGGCTAAAGATGTTGTTGGTGATGATGCGATTTCTAAATCAAAAGCACTGAATACTTCTGAAATTCTTCTTCTTGAAAATCTTCGTTTTGAAAAAGGTGAAACTAAAAATGATGCTGAATTGTCAAAGAAATTAGCAGATATGGCAGACTTCTATATTAATGACGCTTTTGGTGTAAGTCATAGAGCTCATGCATCTGTTGAAGGTATTACATCACACTTTGATGAAGATCATAAAGCAGCAGGATTTTTACTGCAAAAAGAGATTCAATTTTTCTCTACATTGATGAAACGTCCTGTTCGTCCATTTGCAGCGATTGTGGGTGGCTCTAAGGTTTCTGGAAAACTAGAAGCACTGGTAAACCTTCTTCCACGTGTTGATAAGGTTCTTGTTGGTGGAGGAATGGCATTCACATTTCTTAAACAACTGGGCTATGACGTGGGTAACTCTTTGGTTGAAGATGATCTTCTTGAGGAAGCGCAAAAAATTATGGATGAAGCACGTCGTTTAGGTGTGAAATTTTATCTTCCTGTTGATGTGGTTGCTGCGCAGAACTTTGCAGAAGATTCAGTATCAAAGGTATGTTCTGCTCAAGAGATTCCTGCTGGTTGGATGGGTCTAGATATCGGGCCTGCAACAGTGCGCCTTTATCGTGAGGTTCTCACTGATGTTCAAACGGTTCTTTGGAACGGTCCAATGGGTGTTTATGAGTGGGATCGTTTTGCACGTGGTTCAAATAAAATAGCACACTTTGTTGCAGATTCGTACGCAACAACAGTTGTTGGTGGTGGTGACACGGCTGATTTGGTTCAAAGAATTGGACTTGATGATGAGATGACATTTATCTCAACAGGTGGTGGAGCATCACTTGAACTATTAGAGGGCAAAATATTACCAGGTGTTAAAGCACTAATATCAAAAGAGGACTAAGTTATGATTATCGCAACGAATTTCAAGTCAAATTTAACACGCGCAAAAACAGCGGCTTATATGAAAGAGTTAAATACTTTTATCGAAAGCAATAATATAACTCAAGAACTTTTTGTATTTCCACCAAGTAGCGCGCTAGACAGTTTTGATACAACAGTAAATATTGGTGTTCAAAATGCTTATGCAACGCAAAATGGTGCTTTTACAGGTGAACTTGCCTTAGATCAGATCGAAGAGTTTGGCATCAAAACTATTTTGATTGGTCACTCGGAACGACGCCATGCATTGGGTGAATCTCAAGAACTTATTTCACAAAAATTTAACTTTTACAAAAAGCAAGGCTTTAAAATCATCTACTGTATTGGTGAGCCATTAGAAGTTCGTGAAGCAGGTAATGATGCTTTAATGGATTATTTATCTGAGCAGTTTGTTGGCATTGATTCTACTTATGAAGAGATGACGATTGCCTATGAGCCGGTTTGGGCTATCGGTACAGGATTAACACCTGAAAATGGTGAAATTGATCTGATTCAAGGTGTTTTAAAAGACAAATACAATCAAGATGTTCTTTATGGTGGTAGTGTTAAAGTTGCCAACGCCAAGAGCATTTTAGAACTTAAAAATGTTGACGGCATCTTAGTGGGCTCTGGCGCACTGAATGTTGAAGATTTTAAGGCGATGATTACTATTGCACAAAACTTAGAAAATAGTAAATAGTCTTTCTATTATAATAGATAAGTTGTAATTAATTTATCTATTATTTTCAACCCTTTCTCAGAAATTCAACCCTCCTCTCATTTTTTAATACATTTAATGCCTATTTTTTAATCAGTTAATTGTTCTTCGCTTCTTATATTCAAGTTATACTTTCCTATCT
>JADGDM010000001.1:92227-153234 GCA_016744905.1 Sulfurimonadaceae bacterium
GGCTTGGCCGGGCCCGGCAGGATCCGAAGCCAAAACATCCACACCCTCGATGACAGTCCCGTCGCTCAGCTTTTTTTGCAAGGGTTGTTGCCGAGTGATGGAAACAGCCATGGTCTTGAGCATCCGCGTCACCCGTTCGATGACCTGTTCCGATCCCGGATACCTTTCCAACTGGAAATCTTTTAAATAAATACTAAAAGGATAGAAATGAAATTTACTAAAATGAGTTTAATGGCTGTGATGTTAATTGGGTCAAGTGTTTTAGCAAGAGAAAATTTAGAAATGGATGGGGATGTACGCCTATTTTATAGTTCAAGTGATAAAGCGAATACACTTTTTGATAAAAGTAATTCACTAGAAGAGGTTGGTTTACGTATCAGTGCAACAGAGGACTTTACAGAATTTGTATCCGCTAAGGCAACTCTTTATGCTGTGACTCCAATGGGGTTTACGTACAACCTTGCTGAAGGCTCATGGACAGGTGGACAAACAACAAATGCATGGATGGGTGAAGTGTTTGTGAAAGCTAAAGCGGGCAATACTATTACTGAACTTGGTCGTATGGAGTTAGACACTCCATTGGTTTTTACTGAGACTTGGTCAATTGTTCCCAATACATTTGAGTCCGTGTTGGTTGTTAATGAAGATATTCCGTCAACGACTTTATCAGCTGCTTATGTAGGACGTCATAATTCTGGTGTGATTGGTGGTGGTGTAACGGATATTACTATTGCTGGTCAAACTGATGCCCGTGGTGATATATACTCAGACTTTTATGAAGGTGCTTATGCATTTGGTGCTTCAAATAACTCATGGAAACCTTTAACGGCTCAAGCATGGGTTTACTTGGCACAGCATGCTGTTAATACGTATTGGTTGCAAGCTGATCTTAATATGGATGGTATTTTAGCGGGTCTTCAATATACGGGTGGTGATTATTACCAAGCTGGTGCAAATAATGAAAATGTAACTGGAACTGCAATGGCGGCAATGCTCGGTTACCAAATGGGTGATACATTAACTGTAAAAGCATCATTTTCTCAAACAAGTAAGGATATTGGTCATGGTGGAAACTTAGCAACACAGCAAGTAGCGGGTGCACAACAATCAAAACTTTACACAGAGGCGTGGTGGAATTATGGACGTATTGTTCTTGCTGACACTATATCTATGAACTTTACGGCAGAGTATTCAGCAGAAGATATTGCTGACTTTGGTTTATATGTTACACGCGCTGACACAACTAATGTCGGCACTATGAATGAGGCAACAGTGAGTGCTTCAAAATCATTTGGACATCTTGATACAAGTTTGGTTGGGATTTATTCAAAAATTGATAGTATTGATGGTACAACGATACAAGCTTACTTAACATACAACTTTGATATAAAGAAAAAATAGATGTTCTCCATTCTCACCTTCGGGTGAGTCCTTCTTTTAAACCAACTTTCACTACACTCCTTTTATGAAACAATTTTCCAATAAACTTCTTTACCTTCTATTTATGTTAGTACTTATTTCTGCTATTACATTTTTAGCTATTCATGCTGCCCCAAACAGTTTTTTTAGTGCGGGAGAACTAAACCCCAATATGACGCCAGAAGCCCTAGAAAAATTAAAAGCAATCTATGGTTTAGATAAAAGTCTATTAGAACAGTATCTTGATTGGATAGTTAATATCTTTACACTTAATTTTGGAATCTCTTTTGTCAGTGGGGCTGAAGTGAGTGAAGAGATATTGAAACGTCTGCCTATTACATTAACACTTAATATTATCTCTTTGATTGTTGTATTTATATTATCTATCTATTTAGGTATTAAAGCAGCACTTAATTATGAAAAGAGAGCAGATATAATTATTCGTCAAGTGGCTCTTTTTTCTTTTTCTATGCCCTCTTTTTACTTGGCTCTATTAATGATACTGTTTTTTTCAATTACTTTAGAGGTTCTTCCTATTGCAGGTCTTCACTCTATTGAACCAAAAGTTGGCTTGTCTTATTATATAGATATGGCTTGGCATCTTATCATGCCTTTAAGTGTTATGATTTTTGTCTCTTTAGGCAGTATGATAATCTATATTCGCTCGTTAACCTTAGAAATATTAAAAAGTGATTACTACTATTTTGCGCGCTCACGCAGATTGAGTGAAAAAAAACTCTTAAAGTTTTATATTATCCCCAATCTTCTACCGCCAGTTATTACACTACTGGGTCTTTCTTTGCCAGGTCTCATTGGGGGAAGTGTTATTTTAGAGTCTATATTTGGGATAGAGGGTATGGGTCAGTTGTTTTATCTCAGCGCACTGAGTCGTGATTATCCTATCATTATGG
The DNA here is from genome assembly GCA_016744905.1 of Sulfurimonadaceae bacterium. Lineage (GTDB taxonomy): Bacteria > Campylobacterota > Campylobacteria > Campylobacterales > Sulfurimonadaceae > BB10. The sequence continues at coordinate 94,558 of JADGDM010000001.1, forward strand.
GTATTTTAATTATTACCTCTTTTTTAACACTATTGGGTAATATTTTTGCTGATGCATTGCTTTTAAAGTTAAATCCATATATGAAAAGAGGCTAGAGGGAGTGTTTGAGTTCTTAGCGCGCTGAACAGTGCGCTAAGATAGAAGTTTTTATTTAAATAGTGCTTCTAGTGAAGATAGATCTTCTTTAGGCTCATCCATTGCAGCAGTGGTACTCTCACCACCGTCAACTTCAACCAATTCGATATCCATACCGCTTAGCATAGAAGCCAAACGGATATTGATACCACTTTTACCGATGGCTTTTGATTTTTGATCACTTGGAAGTGTGATGATTGCTTTTGGCTTCTCTTCATCACTTCTATCAATCACAACAGAGTTAATAATTGCAGGTGACATAACACGTGATATAAATAGCTCTGGGATATTGGTGTATTCAACACAGTCAATACTTTCATTTAAAAGCTCTTGAGAGACGGCATTAATACGAACTCCTTTAACACCAACAGTTGCACCAACAGGGTCAACTTGTGGATGTGTAGAGATAAGTGCAATCTTAGCGCGCTCACCTGGAATACGTGCACTTTTCTCAACAATAACCACACCATCAGCGATCTCAGGTACTTCAAGTCTTAGAAGTTCATCTAAAAATTTAGGTGAAGTACGAGAAAGTTCGATCTGAATACCATTAACTTTATCAATTTGAACACGACGTACAACCGCACTCATCATGTCACTTACTTGAAACTTCTCACCTTTAATACGGCTTTTCATAGGAAGAACCGCACGTACTTCATCAACTTCTATATAAGTACTTTGATCCGCATCAACGCGCGTTACACGGCCATTAACGATGGTTCCTATCTTACTTTTGTATTTATTATACAGTTCATCTTCAACAAGACGTTGAATATGATACTCAACTTCACGTGCCAGACTCATTGCAGCCGTACGTCCCTTGGATTCAAGGTCATGAGGAATTTGAAATTGGTCATCTGGATCAACGTTTGGATCCACTTCTTTTCTCGCATCACTTAATGAGATATAGTGATTTTTTTCTTCACCTTCTAATCTACTATCATCGTCAGCAATAACCGTAATAACTTGATATACATTAATTGTTTTTGTTTCATTATCTACTTCAGCTTCAAATGCAAATGAGTCATCAATTACTCTTTTAGCACTTTGAACAAATGCTGTTTTAACTGCTTCTGTTACTGATTCTGGTTGTAGACCTTTTTCATGTGCAATTGCATCAATAATTTCTAATATTTTTTCCATAGTTATTGCCTTATTGGTTTTTTTATCTCATTATGTTAAATTATTTTGTGATGATTTCTCTAATGAGGAGTGAAATTATACCATAACTTTTGACAACAAAATTATAGAATTTAATTTAATCACATATTTAGTATTTTTTAGCTAAAATCCAGCCAATAAAAGTAAGTGAACACAAATAACTTTTTATCCAATGTGAAGAGAAGTGTCTTGTGTTCACTTACTTATGAGAAGAGGAAAATACCCATGGATTTAAAAATTGCAAGAGCAGAACTTAAACTAAAGCCGAAAAAAATTGAAGTATCTAAAATTGAAGATATAGTAACTAAAGATGAGTCAGTTATTTTATATTTTGATCGTGATAATACACATAAAGATCTTTTAGAATTACAAGATCACTTTGAAACACAAGGTAAAAGTTTTTACATGCGTGAAGTGAAATTCGGTCTTTCAGAAAATGAATATATGTATGAAGTGCATATCATCGCATAATTATGAGTACATCATTAGTAGAGACAAAAAAACTTTTTATTGAGACACTTGGTTGTGCAATGAATGTGCGTGATAGCGAGCACATGATTGCAGAACTTAATGAGAAAGAGTCGTATGAACTCACTGAAAAATCAGAAGAGGCAGACTTAATTATTATTAATACCTGTTCGGTGCGTGAAAAGCCGGTACATAAGCTTTTCTCAGAACTCGGTGTTTTTAAGAAAAAGAAAAAAGAGGGTGCTAAAATAGGTGTTTGTGGCTGTACAGCCTCCCACCTTGGAAAAGAAATTATCCAGCGCGCTCCTTATGTGAACTTTGTTTTAGGAGCACGTAATATCTCTAAAATTACAGAAGTTTTACATAAAGACAAGGCAGTTGAGATTGATATCAACTATGATGAATCTGAATTCGCCTTTAAAGACTTTAGAACCAGTCCCTATAAAGCTTACATCAATATCTCTATTGGATGTGATAAGGCATGTACATTTTGTATTGTGCCTAAAACACGTGGAGATGAGATCTCTATACCTACAGACCTTATCATCAACGAAGTTAAACGTGTGGTCGCTACGGGCGTTAAAGAGATTTTTTTATTGGGTCAAAATGTAAATAACTATGGACGTCGATTTTCTGATAATCACGAAAAAGTAAACTTTACTGAACTGCTTCGTCGTGTGAGTGAAGTTGAAGAAGTTGAGCGTATTCGTTTTACCTCTCCTCACCCGCTACATATGGATGATGAGTTTATTGAAGAGTTTGCCAGTAATGATAAAATTTGTAATCAGATGCATATTCCTCTTCAAAGTGGTTCTACAAAAATCTTAAAAGAGATGAAACGTGGTTACTCGAGAGAGTGGTTTTTAAATCGAATTGAAAAACTTCGTGATCTATTGCCTGAAGTGAGTATCAGTACAGATATTATTGTTGCTTTTCCTGGTGAAAGTGATGAAGATTTTGAAGAGACTATTGATTTGGTTCGTCAAGTAAAATTTAATCAATTGTTTTCATTTAAATATTCAGCGCGTCCACATACTGAAGCTGAAAATTACACCAACACGGTGGATCCTGAAGTAGCCTCAGCGCGCTTAACCTTTTTACAAAATCTTCAAGATGAGATTATTGATGAGAGAACGCCAACGTATCTTGATAAAACTTACGATGTCTATTTTGAGGCTTTGAGAAGTGATGGATATATCTCAGGACGTACAGCAACGGGTATTTTACTTAAAGTAAAAGGTTCAGAAGAACTTTTAGGAACGACTAAAGCAGTGAAGGTTATAAAAACTGGACGTGCAGTTCAAGAAGGTGAAGTGCTTACTTAGTTTGTAAGCACACGTGATATGATTAATCGTAAAAAGCTATTAAGACAACTTTCTAGTACGCTTCTTCCCCCTTTTGCAGCTCTATTGATGAAAATCATCTATCTTACTACCAAAAAAGTCTATCACTATAAGGGTGAACTTCCTGACAAACCCCTGATCTTTCTTTTTTGGCATAATGATATTTTAATGGAACCCCTTCAGTACCTTCATTTTCGTAAGAATCCAAATATTAAACTACTCATCAGTGATCATTATGATGGTCAACTTATTGCTAAAGCAATGAAATATTATAAGTTTGGCAATATTGCTGGCTCTTCCAATTCTAATCCAACTAAGGTTTTGATTCAGGCAATGAAGTTTATTAAAAGTGGTGGAGATATAGGCTTAACCCCCGATGGACCACGTGGGCCGCGTTATTCAATCTCAAAAGGGACTATTATTATTGCGCAGAAGACAGATACCCCTGTGGTGATATTTAACTCACGAGCGAGTAGGTATAGAGCGGTTAAAAGTTGGGATAAGTTTGTTATTCCTAAACTTTTTGGACGCGTGGATTATTACGCCAGTGCGCCTATCTACTTGAGTGATTTGAGCTATGAAGAAGCGGAGAAAAAAGTGAAAGATGCTATGATGGTTCATGCGTATGATTAGGAGAATATTATGAAGTATGTGATTATTACTATTGTGACTTTTTTAAGTTTAGGGGCGTACTTCTTACTAAATCCCTCTTACGAAAAGTCTTTAGAATCTAAGTACTATTACATGGTTGGTGAGTATGATACTGCGGAAACTTTAGCGAAAGAGGCTTTTAGTCTTAATCCTTATAACCGTATGGCTGCAACAGTAATGACACAGTCTCAAACGGCTCTGATTTTTGTTAGATATATTGATCAATCAAAAAAGTATATTCATGAGATCTCTAAAATGGCAGAATCAAAAAGTATTGATGATGCTGAGAAAGCTAAAATTAAATTGATGAGTGAGATTATGATTGACTCGTATAAAAAAGTTATTTCAACGGTCTTTATTGATAAAAAATTAGTCGAAGAAGCAGCGCATTATCATAAGGAGTTTGTTGAGCTCAATGAAAAAGTCTCTACACAGTAAAAAAATCGATTTTTTGGATTATCTTTTTAACTTTAAGGGCTATTCTGAATTAACGTTAAAAACGTATGATGAAGCAATCACTGAAGCGATTAATGAGAGTGAAATATATCTTGATGAAAAAGGGGTGACAGTTTTCAATCTGATGCCTCTTCGCATTAAAATTGCAGACTTGAAAGCCTCTACTATTGCAAAAAAATTAAGCTCAGTGCGTTCTTTTGTTGACTACGAAAGTAAGCAAGGTCATAACATAAAGCTGAGTGCAGATGAGAGTGTGAAAATTGCTAAAACATTGCCTAAACCACTCTCACATGCGCATATATTAGAAGCCCTTGAGTCAGCGCCGATGAGAGAAAAGTTGATAGTATTGATTTTATATACGATGGGATTGCGTATTCATGAACTCTCAGGTATAAAATTAGAAGATATCAGTAGTGGCTGGATTAGAATTCTTGGAAAGGGAAACAAACATCGTGATATGCCTGTTTTAAAAAATATTGAGCTACTAATTACTCAATATGTTCAAGCTTTTTCTCCAAGGCACTACCTTTTTGAAAAAAACGCAGAAAAATTAAGCGAAAACACCCTAAGATACAGCATAGTTAAGTTGTTCAAAAACGTTGGTATCAAGATGACACCACATCAATTGCGACACTCTTATGCAACAGAGCTATTAAACAATAATGCGTATATATCCGATGTTAGTGAATTGCTAGGACATAGTTCGATGGCCACTACCCAGATATATACTAAGCTAAGTTCAAATATTAAAATGCAAAATTATTTAAAAGCACACCCACTTATAAAGGAAGATGATTGATATTAACAAAAATCATAGAAAAGCTCTATGTGAAATTATATCTTTCAATTGTTATTACAAAATCTACTACTTTAGTGAGTGTGGAGACATTAAAGTCAGGTAAGACTATCGACACGGCGCAGATGGTATTTGATGAGTCTGAAAAGCGTGAATTTATAGATTATGTGAAAAATGCAATAGCTGAAACCCCTTTTCACTACATCACTTTTTTAGATAATAGTATGGATCAAGGGGCTTTGGGCAGCTGTCAAAAGAGTGAAACTTCCCACCTTGTTGATCTAAGTCTTTCTAAAAGTATCTGTTATGAGGAGAAGTTTTTAACATATACTGCGAGTTCAAATATTAATAAAATCAAAGAAACTTATAGTGAGATAGGCATTGATTTTATATTTTCTCCATTTTTACTGCTTCGAGATTTTTATGTGGATAAAATAAGTGATAGTTTTGGACTGTATGTGCTTGTTCAAGATAAGACACTTTCATTAGCAGTATTTTCAGATTCGAAACTACTTTTTGCCGAGTATGTTGATACAACCATTAAAATTTTTGATGATGTTATTAGTGATGACTCTTTAGCCTCTGATGAATCGGAAATAGACTTTGAACTAGATGATCTGGGCTTAGAAGATGGCATTAATTTAGATGATATTGATGCGATTGATAATCTCAATGATATTGAAGATCTTGACTCTATTGAAGATATAGAAGAGTTTTCTGAGATTGAAGATCTTGAAGAGAATAGTGTCGAAGAGATCAGTGATGATCAAATTGATACTAAGATAGATGATTTTAGTGATGATTATGAACGTTTTTCTATGATACAAGGTATGTTACAACGTTACTATAGCGACGATAGATATGAAAATAACTTTGTAGAGCATGTATTTATTGCAGACTGTGTTGGTGTGAGTGATGATCTGAAACGTTATTTAGAAGAAGAACTTTTTGTATCGGTGATTGTGAGAAGTATGGATATACAAAATTCCTTATTAACTTTGGCAAAAGAAGAGTCTCGTTATGCGTAACAGTTATATAAAAGCGAGAGCTAAACATCTACTTTCACCTGAAATTAAATTGGTATTTTTCTTCTTTGGTGTCAGTATATTTTTAATATTTTCGACCTATATATTTTTGTTGTATAAAACATATGATTATAGAAACAGTACCGCAGAACTTCAAAAAGCACAGTCAGAATTAAATATCTCTGTTGCAAGCATGAATGAACAGATTGATTTTATTTTAATTGAGTCACAACATTCAGAACAGGTGTTCACATCAAACACAATATTAAAAGAGAGCATTACAAATCTTTTTGATCTCATTCCAGAGCGTATTACGCTTTCAAAAGCCTTCTTGGACTCTGATGCCTTGACTCTTTATGGGGTGACACCAACAAAAGAGGTGTATGAGTTTATGTTACATGCTCCATTACGTTCTATTTTTCATAGGACTTACAGTAGCTTTTATCCACTTGACAATGGATGGTATCGTTTTGTATCCACGAACTATCTTGATGACGAGGAGATAAAGTGAAGCTCAATATCTCGAGACAGACATTAATGATACTTTTACTCTCCCTTATTTTATTGATTGGATTGTTGCTCTTTTCATTTTTAGCACTGATTCCTCAGGGTAAAACATACAGGTTAGAACGTTTAGACAATCGTGCAAATAGTATAGTTTTAAGACAGTATCAAAATTATAGTGATGAAACTTTTACGAGATTAAAAGAGCTACAAACGACGCATCGCCGTATTATTGTGGCCTATGAAAATGAATTTGATGCAGAGCGTTTTGAGAAAAATAGTGAAAAGTTTTTTGATCGTTTGAATTTGAGTAAACTTGCAAATTTACCTGATGAATCAAAATTTAGTGTCTATGAAGTCAATACCAGTTCAAATATTGACTCTCCTCAAAGTTTTTATGATTTTCTAGATAGTGTCAATAAAAGTGATAATATCATCGGTATTAATTTTCCTATCAATTTTATTCGAAAAGGGGACCATATTGAGTCTTCTTTTACAATGAAAGTCTACTGCTCAGATCAAAAGTAATTTTATCTCGTCATAGACTTTTGATTCTTTGAAAAGATAAGGACGCAGTTTTGATGGAACCTTTAACACTCGACATGCCTCTTTGAATACTTTGTCCATAATAATATCTTCTTCATAAGGTGCTATATAAATATAGCTGTCTGTAATACTGACCAGTAGTGAGCGCGCTACAATAATTTCTCTTTTTTCTTTCAATATGGTACGTTCTATTGCGCTTAAAATATATCCACGTCTCTTAATTTCACGATCTATGGCGATTTCGTTACTACGTGTATGTGTACTGTTTTTGGCGTAACTTAAATCTTGATGATGAGTAAATGTAGTCTCTATTTGAAGATCATTAAGATCTTGTTTTAAATAGGAAAAACTTTTTTTTATTCCTTGCGCATAATCTTGTAACAAAGTATCTGTAAAGTTATGCCTGAAGTAGTTGCGTTTTATGCCTTGATCTTGATTGCTTACGTCTTCAAACCAACTGTATTTATGCTCTCTAAGATAATTTTGTAAGGACTCTTTAGTCTCTTCTAGGAGTGGACGAATGAGTGTATGCTTCTTTTTTGTTTCAATATCATTCATCCCTAAAAGTTCAGCTAATCCAGCACCTTTAGTGAGTTGCATTAAAAGCCACTCCAGTTTATCACCTAGATGGTGAGCGGTTAGTAGATTGTTGTAATGATAGGTTTGGATAAGTGAATCAAAAAAAGTGTAGCGCGCCAGACGTGCATTTTTTTCAAAGTTAGAAGTGATTTTATCAGAATAGTGTACGTAACACTTTAGTTGATGTTCTGTCGCAAGTTTTTGTGCCCTAATCACTTCGAGTTTGCTTTGTTCACGTAGTCCATAATCAACAATAGCGATATCAAAAGTAATATTATATTTTAGTAGAAGATAAAAGAGTGCTGTAGAATCTCCTCCACCTGAAAAGGCAAGAAGATTTTTTTTATGATTTAAAAGATGTAGATATTTTTCTTTAAGCATCTTCTAGAACAGTGGCAAGTAAGTTGTGCCCTGCAATCTCAGTGATTTTAGCGCTATAGATTTTTGCAAATTCTAATTCGCCTGAGAGTTGATTGTCATTAACAAAAATTTCTCCATCGATATCAAGTGACCAGTTTAGTGATTTAGCAGTGAGTAGGTATTCATGCTCATCACTCTCTCCATTGATGGTAAGTTCTACTGTTGAACCAACCAGCGCGCTGAGTGATTTAATCTCACATTGTGTGGCTACTTCACCTAAAATATCACCACGTTCTATTTTTGTCTCTTCGTCAATCTGATCCATGCTGTAGGCAGAAGTACCTTCTTCATTTGAATAATCGAAAATATTCATACGATCAAAGCCAAAACTCTCTGCAAAGGCGCGCATCTCTTCAAATATCTCTGGTGTTTCACCAGGGTGACCAACAATAAAAGAGGTTCGGATAAATGAGTTAGGGAGTGCGCGCATATAGTTTAGAAGTTCTAAGGTTTTATCTTTACCGAATCCACGTTTCATAATACGTAACATGTCATCATTAATGTGCTGAATAGGCATATCAAAATAGTTATGAAAGATTTTAGAGTCACCAATAGTTTTTAAAAGCTTTACAGTTGTTGTTGATGGATAGAGGTATAGAATACGTGCACTTTTTACTCCATCAATCATCTCAATACGTTTGATAAGGTGAATCAAACCATCACTAACATTTTGATCACGTAAAAATGAGCTAGAGTCTTGAGAAATAAAACTAAAGTCGTAATATCCTTGTTTCACTAAACCCTCTACTTCTTTAGCAATAGAATCTAAATCACGTGAATTTAGCTTACCTTTAAATGAAGGGATAGCACAAAAGCTACAAACTTGATTACAGCCCTCGGATAGTTTGACGTACGCATGATAACTTGATCCAGTGACAATACGTTCTTCGCCATCAATGAGATAAACTTCATCAGAAAAACGACTCTCTTTTTCAGCCAATATCTCATCAATGCGTGCATAATCACCAACGCCCGTAAAAATATCTACTTCAGTTAAGTCTTTAGCCAGTTCATCTTGATAACGTTCGCTCATACATCCTGCCATAACAAGCAGCGAATCATCTTTTCTTGTGTCGTGTAAAGAGAGCATAGTATTGACTGATTCTGATTTGGCAGCATCAATGAAACCACACGTGTTAACTATGATAACATCAGCACTTTGTGAGTCATCTGTTAGTTGATAGTTTTGAAGACGACCCATCATTACTTCTGTATCCACCAGGTTTTTATTACATCCTAAAGATACAACATGAAGTTTTTTACTTTCACTCATAGCTACTGTGCCTTATATTAATTTGGACGAATTATAGCTGATTTAATGCGAATTGGTATAATATTCGCCTATGAAGAATAATGAAAACTATGATGTAATTGTTTTAGGGGCAGGGGCAAGCGGAATGATGTGTGCATCTTATATAAATCAGCACTCCAGTCTACGTGTTGCTATTGTTGATGGCAATGATAAAATATGTGCAAAAGTCAAAGTCTCCGGTGGTGGAAAGTGTAATATTACCAATGTCGATGTACAAGCCAAACATTATTTAGGTGAGAGTGATTATATCAATAGTGTTTTAAATGAATTTAGTAAAGATGACTTGCTTACATTCTTGGATGAAAATGGCTTAAAACCTGTTATACGTAAAAATAGGTATTATTTTTGTAAAAACTCTTCAGATGAAATTATAGATATATTTAAAAAATTAAGTAGAAAGTCTCATCTTTTTTTAGGACAAAAAATTATCTCTGTAGAGAAAATCGAAGATAATTTTAGTGTTAAGACCAATAAAACAGTCTTAAAAACTAGAAAAGTAGTCGTTGCCACTGGTGCAAAAAGTTTTGAGATATTGGGTGCCTCGTCTATTGGATTAGACATTGCACGCACACTTTCATTAAAGACAAAAGACTTTTTTCCTTCCTTAGTGGGACTAACCGTACAAAGAGATCAGTTTTGGATGAAAGAACTAAGTGGGATTAGTACACCTGTGCGTATTGTAGTTGATAATAGAATAATTGAAGAAGATCTACTTTTTGCGCATAAGGGAATCAGTGGACCTGCGGTTTTAAGTGCCTCATTATATTGGCATAAGGGACTAATGAGCATTAATTTTTTACCAAATCTTAAAATTGATAAAAAAATTTTAAACAGTCAGAAAAAAATATCAACGCAATTGGCTTTACCTAAACGTTTTAGTCAGTTATTTTTAGAATCACTAGGAGTGGATGATAAAGCATGTAATACGTTAAATAGTGAAGAACTCCAAAAATTAACGTCTATAAACAACTACAAGTTTGCCCCAGCTGGAAATTTTGGATTTACAAAAGCTGAGGTGTGTCGTGGTGGCGTAGATGTAAAAGAGCTACAAATTGAAACATTGGAGGCAAGAACTATAAATAATATTTATTTTATAGGTGAGGTCTTGGAGATGACAGGAGAGCTGGGTGGATATAATTTTCAATGGGCCTTTAGCTCCGCTGTGACTTGTGCTAGAGGAATTTTGAAAAGTTCTTAATGGATTGCATTTTATGTCGATATAGGGACACTATATTTATATTTTTTGCATCAAGCTTTAAGATTGGGCTTACAAGCAAACAGATATAATGGTCTAAGAAATCTTGAGAAATCATCTCAAATAAATGTGATATGAAAGGTAATTTTATGTTTAAAATACAAAAGAAAATGATAATGGCAATTTTAGCACTGTCATTAATGCTTGGTGGATGTGGGTCTAATGATGATACACCAACATCAGGGACAGGAACAACAACACCTGAGGTTAATGGAACAACTCCACCAGTGACTCCACCAGTGACTCCACCTGCAAGTGGCGGCGATGTAGCAGCAAGTGGTATTTCTTCATTACGTTATTTTGGTAATACCATACAAATTACTGAAAACTCTCAGACTATTCCTATTACAATTAATGCTTTTGATGTGAATAATGCACCTATTTCTAATGGTACCATTACTATATTCTACCCAGTTGAGAATATTGAAAATGACCTAGGTACATTTACACCATCAAAACAAGCAAGTATAGTTGAGGGGAAGGCTTCATTTACCTTGGTTGGGCCTTCTTCGATTCAAAAGGCTGTTAACTCTGGCCTAAGTTCAGTTGTATATAAGTTTTATGATGACACAAACAGTACGGTGTTTATAGATGTACCTGTCTCATATTCGTATACACCCTCGACAATTATTCCAAAAAATGACACAACAGATTACAGTATTTCATTTACACCTACAAAATTACCAGCAAATTTAGAAGATGTGTTTCCATTTACAATAGCTCTAAAAAGTTCAAACGGGTCTGAAGTGGCTATATCAAGTGTAGATATTACTTCGAAAAATGTTAATTTAGCACAACTGATACTAACAACAGATACGACTAAAACAGCACTGGCTAAAATCAGCAACTTAGCTCCAATAGCGGGCAAAAAATATGTAGAAGCACTAATAGAAACTTATAAAATTTCAGGTTTAACTGAATTTGAAGTGAGTGTTACTTTTATTAATACAAATGGAGATACTCAAATTGAACAAGAATTGGTATCAATTATTGTCAATTCTGGAGAACCAACTGCAATGAGTATTACATATGAAGGTGGTACTCATGATGAAGCAAATGCAGAATTTGTTGATCACTTAGTGGTACATTTAGCTGATAAATATGGTAATCCTGTTAATACAAGACCAAATATTACTTTTGCATCAGTTGTTTCTCCTACTTATGATGCAACAAATCCTTCTGGAAGTATTGAAGATCCAATGCCATCAAGTGTGGGATATGGAGATTTTAATAGACTATATAATCTAAATGGAGTAGGTGCAATTACAGCTGACCCAAGTGGAACAGGAGCAATCTTTACTACGACTCACTCTGTTCCAGGTTCATTAGCAAATGTTGATCCTTCAAATGACATACTAATCACATTTTCTCCAACAGATGAAAAACATAAGTTTGTTGCTCTGGGTAAATGGGAAATTGAAAGTGTTACTGGTGAAACTATGAAACTTAAAGAGACTTTTGTGGCAGATGTGAATTTGACTATGGATAAATTAAGATATGTTGTTGGTCATAATTTTAGATCAACACCATGTAATGGTCAAATTTTAGTTTCTCGTGTTGATAATCAAGCAAGTGTTTTGGTTGTTAACGAGTTTGGAAATGCACATATTGAACTTCGGTATGATTATAAATTAGTTGGTGCAGATATCTTTCTTGCCGCAAATGTTATAGGTAAGCATCTTTCAAGCGATAGTGAAGCAAGAATAGGAACAGGTTATAAATCAGTGCTTAAAGGTATTGGAATTAAAGAGATAGAAACTATAGAAGTGACCGGTACACCTAATAGTTATGGTAAATTTAGCATTGGTGTTAATATTATTGGTACAGGTTCTAATATGGAGTATGGATATGCTTATGTTAGAGGTACTGGAAATGGTAACTCATATATGTCTAATAACTTTGATGCAGCAGTAACGGGATGTAATCAAAGTGTTGATTTTAATGTAACCATTGTTACTGATGACCCTGCAAAAGCGGGTACTGTAACTACAACAGTGGTGAACTTATTTAGCTCAGAATTAAACTAAGGAATAAAAAAATGAAAAAAATAATAACTCTAGTATCACTACTAGTTATGACAATGAGTGCACAAGCAGAAATGTGGAAATCAAAACCACTATTGGCAATTGAGGGAGCATTTGTTCCTGTAACAAGTATCGATTACAAAAGTGCCCCTGGTGCTTCAGAAGTGAGTACTGATGTTTCTGGTCCAGGAGTCGGTATTAAAATAGGTGCTGAGGGTGAAGAGTTTCGTATATTTATTAGTGGCCGTTATACTGTTCTAGAGAATATTGATTATGTCATTAGTGGTGGTGTTGAGTTCCAATATCTAATTCGTTTAGCAAAAGCATTCAATATCTTTATTGGTGTTGAAGGTGGTGCAATGAGTCTTAAGTTTAATGATTCAAACTTTGGAGCTAGTTCAGGTCTGATTCGTACTATTGATACACCGTACTATGGTGGTGATATCGGATTTAATCTTGATATTGGTGAAAGTTTTGGTGTTGAACTTGGTGGTCGTCTCATTCAGTTAGTTGATGCAGAAAATATTCGTCTTAACTCTGCGGGTACAGATTCTATAGTACGTATGGATTTTATGCCAAGCGTATATGCAAGTCTTATCTTTAAGTTCTTACCTAATTAATAGATGAAAGTATTAGTCTTATTTTTTTCATTTTTCATACTTTTACAAGCGGATGTGATTTTAGTGAAATCACTGGCTTGTAACGATATAGAAAAATTAGAAAATATTCCGGGTGATGTTCTTAAAGACTCTATAAAACTAAATATTTATGCTATGTCGAATGACTGTGCATTACTCTCGAAACAAGATAAAATTCAAGCACATGAATATACTACAGAGAATAAATCTGATAAATTTATCAAGATATATCTTCAAGATAGTGGACGAATACTTTTTATAAATAGAAAAAATATTCAAATTGAACAACCAGGATCAGGAACTTTTACTTACTCCAGATAAATTCTTCATCCTCTTTTGGTCGTTGCTCTAATGTTAACAGTGGTTGATAAGATGCCTTATATTCTAAACTTTGACACCCTTTTACATAATACCCCAAATAGATCCAATCCAAATTCTTCTCACGAGCATACTCAATTTGTTTAAGCAATGAATAGGTTCCTAATGAATGAGATTCATATATTGGATCATAATAAAAATATATCGATGAAATACCATTAGGTAAGATGTCTATCAAATCTACTGCAATGAGTCTCTCATCATCAAAATAAAGTACCTCATAGCCAAACTTTTGATGTCCATGTACAAATGACATATAATAGTTTTTTGGTGTGGTCTCTTGCCCATCCCAATCACGTTTATATTTCATGTGTTCATGATAGGTGTTGAATATATCTATGTGCTTTTGAGACATACTTGGACGTTGGATATGTATTGAGATGTCTTTGTTTTTTTTCATAATACGACGCTTAGATTTTGAAAAAATATAATTTTTTACATCTATCTTTACACTTTCACAGGCAGTACAAGTATCACAAATCGGTCTAAAGAACATAGATCCAAATCGTCGCCAACCACGTTCTATAAGTGACTCACATTGTGCTATTGAACAGTTGTCGATAATTTTATAGTGTGTCTTTTGAATCTCATTTTTTAGGTAAGAACAACTCTCATCTAAAGAACACTCTCTTAATAGTTCATTCATAAGTCGAATTTTACACAAAGCTTGTTAAAATAAGAAATATTGGACAATTATGACAAAAATAAGGGCAGTGCTGTAAGATGAAAATTATTATATTAGATGACTCATTAACTGTTCAGATGATTTTAGAATCGTTGCTTGAAGACTTGGGGGTAGACGAACATGAGATATTTACCTTTGATGATGGTCAATTGGCTTTGGATTTTATTCAAGAAAATAGTGCTGATATTATATTCTCAGATGTTAATATGCCCAAAATGCATGGGCGTGTGTTTGTCAAAAAAGCCTTGGAAGTAAATCCTTTATATGTGAGTATCTTATTTGTTATTAGTGCGGATAGTGAAAAAAAAGATTTAGTGGAAATGAAAAAATCAGGGGCACATAGGTTTATTCAAAAACCAATTAATAGTGAAAAGTTTTCTCACTATATTATTCCTGAACTACTAAAAATACGTGCTAAGGATGCTCTAAATGATTGAACAAGTAAAATCAAAGAAAAAACTTATCTCTAAGGTCTTAGGATTTATTTTTATTCTTATTGCTCTTTCTCTCTTCTTTTGGAATAACCAGCGCACTGTCGTAGTGACACAAGAGATGCGTGCAGCTGCTAATGTTGCGAGGATGGAAGCGCATGTCAACAGAAATCAAGTCAGTTCCAAGTCCTCTTCACATAGCGCTACTTTACAAGAACTCAAAGATCGACAAAAAGAACACATTCAGATATTGCTTATAAGTATGATTTTATTTGGAATAGGTTTTTTAGTGTATGGATTTATCAAAAAAGATTGAGAAATTATTATTTCTCAATGACTTTAATATCTGAAGGGTTGGCAGTTTGTGAAAAAGTATCAATAAGCTTGGCTTCTTGGTCCTGAGAGAGTTTACCTGAGGAGAGTGTATCTAACATCTTTTCGGCCATGTGATAACGCATCTCTTGCTCTTTTAGAATGCGTTGTTGCTCTAAATCATCTTGATGCATCTGTACTTTACTTTTACGATTTTTTTGAGCATTAAAAAAGATATAGAAAGCGATAATCGAAGTAAGAATGCCTACTAAAATTAATAACCATTTTTGAATATTAAAGGTGTTGTCCTCTTTGATAAGTTCAGTCTCATTTTTAACCAAGGCAACATCTTTATTAATAGTGGCTTTTTCAACTTCAGCAACTTGATGTATTTTGGCTACTTCTATCGCCTGTTTCATCTGAATTTCTGCAATATCTTTTTTGTTTTCTGAGTCCATCTTCATCAGACGTACTTTTTCACTTTCGCCCTTAGTTGAATTAGATTTTTGATTCATGATATAAGGATGGCTATTTCTATTATCAGAATTACATCCACTCAGTAAAAGCAGAGTAAGGATTAAGACAAGTGTTTTCATAAAGCACCTCTACTATTTGCAATGAGGACACCTTCAATCATCTTATCAATATCTCCATCTAAAATTCCTGAGACATTGGAGAGTGCTTCATTTGATCTTGTATCCTTGACTTGTTGGTAAGGGGCCATAACATAAGAACGTATTTGATGTCCCCATCCAATCTCACTCTTTTCAACACCATCTTTTTCTGCCTGTTGTCTCTCTAGTTCAAGTTCATAAAGACGTGATCGTAGCATCTTCATTGCGGTTGCTTTATTTTTGTGCTGAGAACGTCCATTTTGGCACTGTACAACAACATTTGTTTCGATATGGGTGATTCGAATGGCGGACTCTGTTTTATTGACGTGTTGTCCACCTGCACCACTAGCGCGGTAGGTATCAATACGAATATCTTTATCTTCTATTTCAATATCAATATCATCATCAATTTCAGGAGAGACCATGACCGATGAAAATGAGGTATGTCGTTTGGCATTAGAATCAAATGGTGAAATACGAACCAGACGATGAATACCATTTTCAACTTTTAAATAACCATAAGCATTTTCACCCTTAATAATTATCGTTGCATCTTTGATACCTGCTTCTTCCCCATTTTGATAATCTAATGTTTCAACACTAAAATCATGACGTTCCGCCCATCTTGTGTACATGCGGAGCAACATTTCTGCCCAATCCTGAGATTCTGTTCCTCCTGCGCCAGGATGAATAGATATGATGGCATTATTAGCGTCTTGAGGTGCACTTAATAGGACTTCTATTTCCATATTTCGTGTGGCAATACCGAGTTCATCAGCTTCGCTAAATAGAAGTTCTATCGTCTCCTCATCTTTTTCTTCTTTAGCCATCTCATAAAGCTCAGTGGCATCATCAACACGATTGTCAGCGAGAGTAAATTTATTTAGTTTACGCTGGATTTGTGTTTTTTCTTTTTGAATAATTGCAGCATGAGCAGCATCATCCCAAAAGTTTTGTGAGCTCTCTAGCGCACTGATCTCTTCAAGACGAAGAGACAGAACATCAGGTTGAACAACATCTCTGATATTGTCCATTTTTATTTTTAAAGTTTTTAAAAGTTCTTTATATTCGTAATTATCCATAATTGTTGCCTAATTCAGTATAATGCGATTATATTCTAAAGAGGCTTAATGAATGAAGATAATAACTTCACCACATGAACTTAAAAAAGAGCTGCGCAATTTAAGTGCGAGCATTGGGTTTGTCCCTACTATGGGTGCACTGCATATTGGACATAAAAGTTTGATAGAAGCGTCAAAAAATAGTTGTGATATTACAGTCGTTTCTATCTTTGTTAATCCAACACAATTTTTAGAAGGGGAAGACCTTGACAAGTACCCAAATAAAGAACAAGCAGATAAAAAAATTTGTGAACTTAGTGGTGTAGATTTTTTATTTTATCCCAATGCCATAGATATTTATGGAGATGATGAAGTGAGTTTGAATGCACCTAATGTACGTGGATATGTATTAGAGGGTTATACGAGAGCAGGGCATTTCAGTGGTGTATTGACTGTAGTGAATAAACTTTTAAATATTGTTCGTCCAAGCAAAGCATTTTTTGGAAAAAAAGATGCTCAACAGTTAATGCTAATTGAGACAATGGTGGACAATCTATTTATGGATGTTGAAATAGTACCGATGGAAACTGTTCGAGAAGATGATGGTTTGGCTTTAAGTTCACGAAATATTTATCTCAATAAAGTTGAACGTACTGAGGCACTGAAAATTTCTGGATCATTGAAGTTGGCAACGAAAAAAGTAATGCAAAATAGTTTAGCGTGTGATGAAATAGAAAAAGAGATGGTGGAGTTTTTATCTCCTTTGAAGTGTGCGTACTTGGCCATAGTAGATCGTGAGTTTAGACCTATTAATCGCGTTGAAATTGGTAACACAATTATTTTAATTGAAGTTTTAGTTGGACAGACTCGTTTATTGGATAATATCTGGCTCTAAATAATTTTCATCCACTAAAATATCTACAATCTCTTTAAAGACAGGAACAGCGGTCTGAGAAGCAAAGTGGTTTGCAGTAGGCTCAACTACACTGACCCCAATAGTATATCGGTGCAGATCATCATTGGCAAATCCTACAAATGAAGTGTTGTACCGATTTACATAACGTCCTTTATGCGCAATGTGTGCCGTTCCTGTTTTTCCACCGATAATAAGTCCCTCAGTCTTGGCTTTAAAACCTGTTCCTTCATTAACAGTTTTGATGAGAATTTTTTGCATTCTTTTAGCTGTCGCACTGGATAGAACTTGAACACTTTGCGGTGTTTCAAGTTTAATCTCAGTACCATGTTCATCTAAAAGTCTATTGGTGACCATGGGTGTTTGAGCGCGCCCACTATTATTAAATGTATTGTAGGCTTTTAGAATTTGCATTAAGTTGACAGTCATACCATACCCATAAGATGCGGTTGCTTTGAAGATTTCATCTTCTAACTGTGCAATTGAAGGAATTTTCCCCTTCTTTTCATAAGCCAAATCAATTCCGCTTTTAGTCGCAAAACCAAAGTCAATAAGTCCTTGATAATATTCAACGGCGCCAAGCTTTTGCGAAATTTGTGCCATACCGATATTTGAGGAGTGGACGATAACATTTTCAGCACTTAACCAATCATATTTATGTTCATCAGTAATGGTTTTGCGCCCCAATTTATAACGTCCGTTATGGCAATTAATCAGATCATATGGATTGATTAATTTTTTCTCTAAAAGTAGGGCAAATATAATAGGTTTAAGCACAGAACCCGCTTCAAAACTGTACTCAATGGCACTGGTATTCAAAGAAGAGTAATCACTTTTTTTAATTGACTTGGGTAAAAATCTATTGGAACTGGCAATGGTGAGTACTTTTCCTGTTTTACTCTCCATCAAAACAGTAAACACTTCTTTTGCTTTGAGTAGTTCTTTATATTTGTCGGTTACTTTTTCTATCCGTGCTTGTAAGGTAAGGGGAATATTAATCTGAATATCTAAACCATCACGTTGCATGGTTGTAAAACTTTGATTATTTAATATCATATAATTATTGACATCACGATGACCGTAAGATTTTCCATTTTGACGTGAAGAGAGCTCTTCGTCATAAAATTTTTCTAAACCTTTAATCCCAGCAGATTTTGTATAACCATCTTCTTCAAGTTTTTGCGGGTAACCGATAATGGGTGTGAGTACTTTTCCATAAGGATATTCTCTGGTTTCGCCACTTTCTATAATGTTAAGTCCATGTAAAATCACTCGACCACTTTTAGTAATGTACTCTAAAAAGACCTTGTGTCGTCTAAGCTCAAAGGCTAATGATTTAAGGTATTGGGCATGTTTTGGACCTACTCGGTAACTTAAAACAACACTGCCTCTTTTTTTGCGAATGGTCTTTCGAATAGTTTTTTGATCTATTCCACTATAGATACTAAAAAGTTGGATAAATAACTCACGTTTTTTAGGGTCAATATTTTTTGTATTGACCACTGCCTTATAAAGTTTACGTGTCGTTGCAACATGAAAACCATCAGCAGATATGATACTTCCACGCTTGGCCTTAATACTGTTGCTGGTATACGTTGATGGAAGATGCCTCGGTTTCATGGCACTATATAGCATCGTTCCTAGAAATATAAAAAATCCGAGCAGAAGTAAAATGAAAAGAAGTATAATTTTTTTGGATCTATTTTGGTTCATTAATGGAAATATACCCTTGTTTTCATTATAATGAGGTTATGAAAAAAATATTTATAATGATAATAATGGCGATTACTCTTTTAGGTGTTGAATTAGAATTTAATAAAGTATATGAGGGTGGGTTGAAACTTACTGCTAACAGATTGGGTGTTAATTTTTATCTCCCATTATCTTGGAAAGGTGCAGTACAAAATGATCAATCATTTAGTATGCAGCATGATGAAAAATTGGGTTATATGACAGCAAGTCGTGCTAAGATAGATAGTGTTGTAAGTGAGATGCTGCAAGAGTATTCATTTACAGAAGAAATCATCTTAAAACCTGTTACGAAGGCTAAAAAACTTACTCGAACACTGTATAAAATAGATTATAGAGGACGTGGACTGTATAGAAATTATCAAGGGATTGGTTATATTGTAGTTGGTCCACAAAATAGAGTCGTCAAAGTGATGAGTATTTTTAAAGAAAAAAATATAACAATGATGGATAACACTGTGATGCGTTTTGTTAGATCAATGAGCTTTACCTCGATCTAATTAAGGCATAAGATTACATCTGTGTTCTAGTAATCTCTTTGTACGCATTAAGCGCTTTATTACGAACTTCTAACATAAGTTTCATACTGATCTCGGCTTTATCAATAGACAAAGCTGCTTGATGAAGATCTTTTACCTGACCTGTAGCTATATCACTCATCGCCTTCTCAGAATCCACTTGAAGTGCGTTGGTCTCGTTCATCGCATTTTTTAACTGCTGCGCAAACTGTTCCCCACCACCTAGATTGGTTGATGTAGAACTGCCTTTATTCTTTAAAAGATCGGCAGTTGAGAGAGAAGAGAGTTGATTAATATTGCTCATAACTTACCTTTTTAACCTTGTAACAGTGAAATTGCACTGTTGGCCATATTTTTTGAGCTTTCAAATGCCGCTACATTGGCTTGATATGCTCTTGTTGCTTCTACTAAATCGGCCA
This sequence comes from Sulfurimonadaceae bacterium, assembly GCA_016744905.1. GTDB lineage: Bacteria > Campylobacterota > Campylobacteria > Campylobacterales > Sulfurimonadaceae > BB10. The sequence continues at coordinate 114,951 of JADGDM010000001.1, forward strand.
TTTCGACAACAGGATTAATATTTGGATACGCCACATAACCTGTTGCATCTGCATCAGGATGTGAAGGGTCAAATTTCATCTTTGGTTCGCTGTCGTCACGTACGATTTTATCAACACGTACACTCATTATATCATTATTATTGAGGTAGCCCTCTTTTCCTTCACTGAGTGGATCAGAAAAAGGAGAAGGTGATGTACCATTTAGCATGGTGTCATTAAGCAGTTTTGAGAAGTCTTCAGCTTTAAAAATAACCTCTTTTCTTCTGTATGGACCGCCTTCATCAGTTCTGGTTGTTTGTGCATTGGCGATGTTTGAAGAGATAACGTTAACACGTACTCTTTGCGCTGAAAGTCCATAACCACTGATATCAAAACTGCTTAAAAATGCCATGATCTATCCTTAATTTGTTTTCTGAGAAGCGAGGATAACTGCATTAAACATATTTACCTCTTTTTTCAAAGCTGCGGTGAGTGCTTTGTACATAGTTGAATTTTTAGAAAGTTCAGTTGTCTCAACATCTATATCAACACTGTTCCCATCATTTCTAGCTTGATGGCCGTCGCGAAAAAATGTTTTAGCTTTCATGCTTGATTCTTCTTTTGGTGCACCTAAATGTGCACTTGATGTCTGTGCCATCTGAAGTTCATTTTTATGAGACTTGAAAATTTCTTCTTTTTTGGTTGCCAAAACTTCTTCAAAACGTACATCGCGAGGTTGATAAAATGGGGTATCAGCATTGGCTATATTGCCGGCTATTAGGTCTTGGCGTGCTGCACGATAATCCATTGCGCTGGCCATTAATGCATGTGCTTTTGATAACTCAACCATAATATCTCCTCTTTGTTTGACTGTAGTAAGCAATTTCTATACCAAATCTAACTTTTTACTTTTTAGATGTGTCTTCAGTAAAAATGGGTAAAATCTCATTAATATTATAACATAGGCGGGATAATGGCAGATCGAAAACTCTTTTTACTGGTGAGCATGATTATTGCCATCGGAATAATTATGAGTTATTCACTCTCGACATATATTGTGCTACTTTTCAATACCAATGAATTCCATTTTGCTCTACGTCAGATGGTATTTGGAATAGCCTCTATTCTAATCATGTTTACATTGGCGCAGCAAGATCCCAATAAAGTACTACAACCCTTAGGACTACTTTTCTTTTTAGGTGGGGCTTTTTTAATGTTTATCATGCCATTTTTACCAGCCTCTTTGGTCACAGAAGTTGGTGGTGCAGCGCGCTGGATAAAGTTGTTTGGATTTTCCCTTGCGCCTGTTGAGTTTTTTAAAGTAGGCTTTGTCTATTTTTTAGCTTGGAGTTTTGATAGACGTTTGGGTCAAGCAGGACCTATCGGTATTAAAGAAGAGTTTTTACGATTTTTACCGTATGCATTTATTTTTTTTGTTGTTGTTTTTCTTATTGCCGTGATGCAAAATGACTTGGGACAGATTATTGTTCTGGCTTTGACACTGGCTTTTATGATGCTTTTTGCAGGAAGTAGTTTTAAGTTTTTTATGGCGATAACGCTCTCGTCTATATTGGCGTTTATCTTGATTATTGTGAGTTCAGATCATCGTATCTTACGTATTAAATCATGGTGGGCAACAGCGCAGAGTGTTATTTTGGCTATTTTTCCCGAGTCTATCGCTTCACAACTACGCGTTGAGGCGAATGAAGAAGCGTATCAGATAGGGCACTCTTTAAATGCTATCAGCAATGGGGGTATCTTTGGTGTTGGTTTTGGAAATGGAAGCTTTAAATTGGGCTTTCTATCAGAGGTGCATACGGATTTTGTTTTAGCAGGAATTGCAGAAGAGTTTGGATTTATTGGGGTGTTCTTTGTTACATTTTTATTTATCTGGTCTTTACAACGTATCTTTAAAATCGCGAACCGCTCAGAACAGAGAGTACATTATCTATTTTCTTTGGGGGTAGGATTACTTCTGGTTTTTGCCTTTATGTTAAATGCTTATGGGATTAGTGGACTCACGCCTATTAAAGGTATCTCCGTGCCATTTTTGAGCTACGGGGGCTCATCTATGATTGCGGCTTCTTTTGCAGTGGGTATGGTTTTGATGATTTCACGGCGCGCACGCGTTGATGAAAAGAAGAGGGGTTTATCATGAAAATAGCAATAACTGGTGGTGGAACAGGTGGGCATCTAAGTATCGCAAAAGCCTTGGCACATGCCTGTGTTAATGATGGCAATGAAGTGATATTTATCGGTTCACTCAGTGGTCAAGACCAATCTTGGTTTGATAATGATGACACAGATTTTCATAATAGGTATTTTCTAAATACAGCAGGCGTTGTTAATAAAAAGGGTATTAAAAAGGTATTTTCACTTTTTAATATCATCACTGCTATGTTTAAAAGTCTTCGTATTTTACAAAAAGAGAAAATTAGTGCAGTGATTAGTGTGGGTGGATTTTCGTCTGCTCCCGCTTCTATAGCCGCTATCGCCTCTAGACGTCCACTTTTTATTCATGAGCAAAATGCGGTAGAAGGCAGTTTAAATAAACTTTTAAAACCTTACTCAAAGCTGTTTTTTAGTTCTTACGATAAAAACTCTTTAGTAGACTCTTATCCTGTAAATGATAAATTCTTTAAAACACAAAGAGTACGCACTGATTTGAAAACTATTATTTTCCTAGGTGGTTCACAAGGGGCAACAGCTATTAATGACTTGGCTTTAGAAATAGCACCCTATCTTAAAAAACGCAATATTAAGATTATTCATCAGTGTGGTGCAAGAGATTTAGAACGTCTTATCAATGCGTATAAAGTTCTAGATGTAGAGGTGAATCTTTTTGATTTTTCTAAAAAATTGGATGTTTTAATGCAGCGCGCTGATATGGCGATCTCGCGTTCAGGAGCGAGCACCTTATGGGAACTTTGTGCCAATGCCTTACCAACATTTTTTGTCCCTTATCCTTACGCAGCAGGTGATCATCAGTTTCACAACGCCAATTTTATTGTTCAAGAAGAACTTGGTTGGTGTGAGCGCGAAGGAGAGCATCTTTATGAAACATTACTTAGTGCACTAGAAGAGGGTATTACCGATAAAAGTGAACGTTTAAGTAAGGTTTTAAAGCCTAATGGCGCAGAGATGATAATCAATGAAGTAGAGAAGGTGGTACGTTAATGTTGGCAGAACTGGCTCAATGGTTAGTAGAAATGGTTCTCGGATATGGGTATTTCGGTATCTATGTTTTGATGAGTATTGAAAGCTCTTTTATCCCTTTTCCTAGTGAGATTGTTCTTATCCCTGCTGGATATTTGGCCTCACAAGGGCAGATGGATATGACATTGATTGTCGCTGTTTCATTAGCGGGTTCACTCACGGGTGCTTTTATCAACTACTACCTTGCTTTTTTTATAGGACGAACCTTTTTAGAGCGTTATGGAAAGTTCTTTTTTATCTCGCAGAGCGCGCTGGATAAAATGGACAAGTACTTTGACAAACATGGACACATCTCCACCTTCATAGGTCGCCTTATCCCAGGTATTCGTCAACTTATCTCCATCCCCGCAGGTCTGGCAAAAATGAATATTAATGTTTTTGCGCTCTACAGCGCGCTAGGTGCTTTGATCTGGAGTATTGTTTTGGTTGTGATTGGTTACGCAGTGGGTGAAAATGAAGAACTCATTAAAACCTATCTTCATCAGATTACTCTGGCAACGATAGGTGTGTTAGTGGTTCTTGGTGGCGTCTATTATCTTCTTCAAAGAAGAAGAGCAAAGGCTTAATCTATCGTAGGTGGAACAGGTGGTAAATTATCGCTATTTTGTACCTTTGGTTGCTCTTTAGTGATGTCTGTTTGTAGTGGTTTTGGGTCGTTGATAGCTTGGGTGTCTTCACTACAGGCACTAAAAAAGAGTGCGCTGAGTGTTGCTAGTAAAAATAGATTTTTCATGGTTATTTATCCTTAATAATTTGTGCTTTTAAAGTACCGTTGGCATACAGTGCGCTGTAGGTGATGTCTCCATAAGTAAAGAGAATTGAGCGCGCTACGCCATAACTGTTGTCATCAAAACTGATAGTATCGGTTGGGCTGAACTGCATGCCCTCTACCTTATAAACTCCGAGACTTCTTGAACTAGGGTCTTGATAGTTATAGGTGCGGTATGGAAAAGCAAAAAGTTTATCACTGCTTCTATAGGCTAAGGCTTTATGGTCATGTTCTAGTGAGGAGTAAGTATTTCTATCACCAATGGTGATTTTATCAGCTAAGAATGGATGAGAAAAATCAGTGATATCAAATAGTTCTAATTGTAGACCTCCAAGGATGCCATTTTCGTCTGCGTCACGCCCGATACTCATGATACGATTTTCATCGATGGGGTGGAAGTATTCACTGAAACCGTTTATCTTAAGCTCCCCAGCAATACGTGGCGCGCTGGTATCACTCATATCTAGCGTATAAAATGGATCGGTCTGCCTAAAGGTGACAATAAACCCACGTTCACCTACAAATCTCACCGCACGAATTGACTCACCCTTATGCCCGATACCCTCTGTTAATTCCCCAATGATACTAAAGTTATTATCCTCATTTTGACCTAAGGTGTAGACTCTATTTTTAGTAATACGCTCTGGCCACCAAGCGCGTTCCGTTGTGGCAACACGTAAGACATCACTGTTTTCACTAAGACTAAATTGGTTGAGTAGATGTCCTTGGATAGAGTCGCGACCCATATAACTTAGTCCATTTTTCAAAGAGAATTTATAAATAGTCTCTTCATTGGCCTGCGCAAAGAAGTTGTAATAACGTCCATAATCAATAGAGCTAAGATACAGCGCGCTAGAAGAGGCGTAAAGTGTACGTGAGTTTCCGATATAAGAGAGGCTTTCATCATAAGCGCTGTTGTTTAAATCAAATAAACTCACACTGGTCATCTGCGCACTTTGATCAAGTTTCATCGAGGCATAAAGTTCATCATGTTTGATAAGTTCTATTTTCTCTAAGTCAGTTGTGAGTATAGGAATAAGATATTCATCTTCAATACTTGGTTTAGAATAGTCATAATTGTATTTTTTACCATCTTTAGTAACAACGTAGCAGTAGTTATAATAAATTGGGCTACTTCTGAGCGTAGGTTCTGCTACTGAGATGGTAGGCGTTTCGGCTGTAGTAAAAATTACGTCATTACTATGGTAATAGTTTGGACATTCCCCTGTAGTCTCCACCAAGGGGTATGTGTACTCTATCCTTGGATAAAACTGTGTGATAAGTTGAAGTTTGCCTCCACTGATACGTGAACTGTTCATAGACCCATCAATACTGTATGATTTTATCTCTGTAATATTTGTACTGTTATTGATATCATAAAAAGTTACTTTTACTCTGTTTTGTTGTGTAGAAAAGTTATTTTGAATAGTATAGTCAGGATAAATACTTTCTAAAACAACCAGTTGATCTTCATAAATATACATACCATTAAAGTAGCCACTTGTACTCAATTTAATAGTCGAAAGTAGGGTCTCATCTTTTGTGACTATTTTATTAAAAGAACTTACTTTAATCTCTTTACTATTTCTATCATGGAAAAATATTGTCTCGCCATTGTGTTTAAGAAAGTCTGCCTCATCTACGTCACTCTCTTGCGTATTGGTACCAGTTGCATCACTAACCTTTTCAGCGCTTACACCATCTGCACTGGTGATTTCAGCTAGCGTATTTGGATCACTAAATTCAATCCCTCCAAAACAGCCATAATAGTTATTGTTTCTTGAAACAGTAAGTTCATGGATAAACTCGACCATCTGTTCATGAGAGTCAAAGGTGGTGAGTTTGGCACTCTCTTGGGGCAGGTCAATAATCTTCTCACTTTTTGATTTGACCCAAAGTGCTTCACTCGCTGCAATACGTCGCAGAGGTGTAAATTCACTTTCATCTTGACCTTGAAACTGCCATGGACCCTCAAAAGGCTTTTTCCATAGTGTCACATCATCACCAAAAATGGAAGGAGAAACAATACGCTTGGAAGGGAGTGCCACTAAGTTCCAGCCCTCGTACAGATGGATTTTATCACTGTTATTAATGTCAATTATATCTGTTTGTTGAGGTGCTGCTGACCACTCTTTTTGACTTAAAATCCAGATGGCTTGATAGGCCGTTATTGATTGTAAAAGTGAAACATGTGCAGCTATTTTACTAGAGATATTACTGTCTGGGGAGTATCCTAACCATTTCTGTGTTGCCCCATCATAAGCCCATACTTGAAGCACTTCTTCACGGTTGAAAAAGTCTTTTATTTCGATGGCTTGGGTCGGTCCCATCATCTGCCACTGAGCTTTAAATCGTAAAAGGTCTTGTGCAAATAGTGAGATACTGATAAATATTAAGAGAAAAAAGAGACGCATAATAATCCTTCTGTGTAATACGTATATTTTATCTAAATTAATAATAAAAAGTTATAATATTTTTAAATTAGCATAAGGCGGTTGTAATTATGAAAGAGACTATTAAAAAGATAGAGAGACAATTTTTAGATATTCGTGAAATTATGGGTGATGAGTTGGATGTGAGTGCATTAGAAGATTCTCGTTACTTAGATAGATTAAGCAACTGTATTGATGAGACATATATTGTTCTTAACCAAGGAATGTGTGAAGAGTTAGAGATGTGTCATACTTGTGCAAAACATCGTGATATCTTGGGTACAGTGATGGAAACTTTAAATGATTTGGACTCGGGCGCAAACATAACGGATGATGTTATTTTAGAGTTAAAAGATTTTGTGAATACTTTAGATGATATTTTAGTACGCATAAAAGAAGTGTTACACAATTTATAGGTACTGTATAAAAGGTTTAAAATCTATTTTTCGATATAATCGCGCACAAATTATAATAACAAAGTAGTGATTATGGATATTAGAGAAGAATATATTAAATTTTTTGAAGCAAAACAACACGCCCGTGTTGAGAGTTCACCCCTTGTGCCTGAAGATGCAACACTTCTATTTAACAATGCCGGAATGGTTCCATTCAAATCAATTTTTACGGGAGAAATTCCCGTACCTTCAAATCCTCGCGCCACTTCATGTCAAACCTGTATCCGCGCTGGTGGAAAGCACAATGACTTAGAAAATGTTGGACATACCGCACGCCACCACACTTTCTTTGAGATGTTGGGTAATTTTAGTTTTGGTGACTATTTTAAAGCAGAAGTTATGGCGTATGCTTGGGAGTTTTTAACTGTCAATTTGGCTTTAGATACTGATAAGCTTTGGATTACGATTCACGATACTGATGATGAAGCATTTGAACTGTGGCAAAAACATGTGCCAGCTGATCGTATTATGCGTCTTGGTGACGCAGATAACTTCTGGTCTATGGGTGATACAGGTCCATGTGGTCCATGTTCTGAAATTTTCTATGATCAAGGAAGCGAACACTTTAGTGGTCCAGAAGATTATCTGGGTGGAGAGGGTGATCGTTTCTTAGAGATCTGGAATCTTGTATTTATGCAGTACGAAAAAGACAAATCAGGTAAGTTAAACCCTCTACCAAAACCTTCTATTGATACAGGTATGGGATTAGAGCGTGTTGTGGCTATTAAAGAGGGACAGTTGAGTAACTATGGCTCATCACTGTTTATGCCAATTATTGGACAAGTTGAAGAACTTATCGGTAAACAATATGACTACGCAAGTGGTGCTTCGTACCGTGTTATCGCAGATCACATTAGAACGGCGCTATTTTTACTCGCGCAAGGTGTAAACTTTTCAAATGAAGGACGTGGTTATGTGCTTCGTCGTATTGTTCGTCGCGCAGTACGTCATGGTTATCTTTTAGGTTTTAGAGAAGCATTTATGTACAAGCTTGTTGATACAGTTGTTTCGATTATGAAAGATGCATATCCATACCTTGAGGAAAAAGCAGCGGCTGTTAAAGAACAAGTGATGCTTGAAGAGCAACGTTTTTTGAAAACGATTGCGTCAGGAATAGAACTTTTTAATGCAGAGTTAGAAAATACTAAAGAGACTTTTAGTGGATCAGTAGCCTTTAAGCTTTATGACACTTTTGGTTTTCCACTGGATTTAACAGAAGATATGCTAAAAGAGAAAAACCTCAAACTTGATAGTGAAACATTTACTACTTTGATGACTGAGCAACGTACACGTGCAAAAGCGGCTTGGAAAGGCAGTGGAGACGCAAATGTTGAAGGCGACTTTAAAAAAATGTTGGAAGACTTTGGGGAAAATTCGTTTGTTGGTTACAACAATACGGAAGCCACTTCTGAGATTTTAACACTGCTAAGTGAAGACTTTAGAGTCGTTGATTCTCTACACGCTGAACAAAAAGGGTGGGTTCTTTTAGATCAAACTCCTTTTTACGCACAAAGTGGTGGACAAGTAGGTGACTCTGGAATGCTTTCTCATAAAGCGAAAGTTTTAGATACGAAAAAATTTCATGGACTTAACCTCAGTGAGGTACACGTTAAAGAGACGTTAAACACTAAAGACGTTGTGATTTCTAAAGTTGATATAGCGCGCCAAGAGATTGCCAAACATCATACAGCGACACATATTTTACATGCAACACTGTTTGATATTTTAGGAGATCATATCTCTCAAGCAGGTTCACAGGTTGAAGAGACAAAATTACGTTTTGATTTTTCTCACCCTAAAGCACTCTCAAATAGCGAAATTTCTGAGATTGAAGAACAGGTGAATTACATCGTACGTCATGGTGTTGAAGGTGTGACAGAAGAGATGGATATCGAGTCTGCTAAGCAAAGTGGCGCGAAAGCACAGTTTGGTGAAAAGTACGGTGATCGTGTGCGTGTTGTAAAATTTGGCGATGCTTCTGTTGAGTTTTGTGGTGGTATCCATGTTGAGAACACTGCGAATATCGGTAGTTTTGTTATTGTGAAAGAGAGTGGTGTTTCTGCAGGGGTTAGACGTATAGAAGCGGTATGTGGAAATGCAGCTTATAACTACTTTAAAACGATGAGAAATGAAATAAACAATGCAGTAGAAACTTTGAAAAATCGTGATATTAACCTAGGAATTGACAAGTTAAAAGAGCAGATTAAAACGCTTAAGGCTGAGGTCGTTGATGCCCAAAATGCTTCTAAAGAGACATTAGATGCCAACGAAATTAATGGCGTAGCGGTTTATATTGAAGAGATCGGGGCAGGGGATGTTAAAGAGCGTATTGATGAGCTTAAAAATCAACATGACTCTGTAGTAGCAATGTTGTTCCAAGTAAAAGGGGATAAGGTTGTTATCGCTGCAGGTGTTAAAGGCGCTTCTCTAAAAGCCGGTGATTGGATTAAAAAAATTGCTCCTATCTTAGGAGGTGGTGGTGGTGGCCGTCCTGACTTCGCACAAGCAGGTGGAAAAGATGCCTCTAAATTACCAGAAGCGAAAGAAGCAGCACTTGCTTTTGTTAGTGCGTCTCTGTAATGACTGAATTTTTTACACAATATCACGACATCATTATCTTTTTACATGTGATTTCTGCTGTTATTTGGGTTGGTGGGATGATCGCAACACGTTTTGCAACACATTATGCGTTAGCAGAACTTGAGCCTCCTCAAAGATTGGAACGTACAGCAAAGGTGCTTAAAAATCTTTTCAAAATTGTGCTTCCTTTTGCATTTATCTCTTTAGCAACAGCTTTAATTATGGCTATTGCTATGGGTCTGCATCATGGAGAATTAAAAACAGTTACTCTTACAAAAGAGATTATCTGGTCTATTATGACAATAAATCTTATTGCTATGATGATCAGACGTTCTAAGGCAGAAAAAGCACTTTTAACAGGTGATTTGGTTGCTGCAAAACCTCTTTTAGGGATGATTGGACAGTATATGGTTCCTCTTAATATTATTTTAGGCCTCACCGTTATCTATCTAGGGGTAACACTCTCTTAATGTTACGTCTATGTTCTACTTCCATCACACGCGCTGATCTTCTATTTAATGCCAATGTTGAGTTTACTCAAAATGGGGTTGATTTTGATGAAGAGCAGATCGTTGCAAACTCTCCAAAAAACTTTGTATATCAAGCGACGATGGGAAAATACAGAGCAGCACTAAAAGCTTTTGATTTTAATGAGATGCCTCTACTTGTAGCTGATACGGTAGTGACTTCTCAAAATCAGATTTTACGTAAGGCACGATGTGTTGATGATGCGCGTAATATTTTAATGACACAAAGTGGACAGATAACGTCTATTGTTACGTGTATGATTTATAAGTCCAGCGCGCTGGAGTTGATTGATATCTCCAGTACGGATTATCTGTTTGAGAAATTTGATATGGATGATTTGGACAGATATCTGGACTCAGGCGACTGGCGCGGAAAAGCTGGTGCTTGTATGGTTGAAGGCTTTTGTAAAAGCTATATCAAAGAGGTTCGAGGTTTTGAGAGTTGTGCCATGGGTCTGAGTGTAGAGGTTCTTAAAACCTACCTATGAGAACATCGTTGTGAACTACTACGAAAAAGAGCTCAGCGCGCTGAAGCGATCGTCACGTTATAGAACACGTCAAATTTATAATCCTTCTCAGGTTGACTTGGCCTCCAATGATTACCTCGGTTTGGCACACAATAAATTCCTCTCTGTCTTAGCTGCCGAAGCCATGTTTAAACTTGATGCGCATGGTCCAAAAGCGTCCATGTTGGTTAACGGCTATACCCAAGTTCATGCTGATTTTGAAAAAGCACTTTGTGTGGCTAATAATTTTGAAGCAGGGGTTCTTAGTGGTAGTGGATTTAACGCCAATATTGCAATGATTGAAGCACTTGTGCGTAAGGGTGACGCTATATTTTTAGATGAGCGATACCACGCAAGTGGTGTTTTAGCAGCGCGCTTACTTGAGGGACAAGTATATTATTTCAAACATAATGATGTTGAAGATCTAAAACGCCTTTATAGTGAAATACCGGCAAAACGTAAAATAGTAGCAATTGAGGGTATCTATTCTATGGATGGAGATCTGGCACCTAAGGCTATCTTTGATTTTTGTGATGAACAGAAATCTCTTCTTATTGTTGATGAGGCACACAGTTCAGGTGTCATTGGTGAAAAATTGATGGGTATTTTTGATTATTATAATATTCCAGTTAAATCCAATCATATTAAAATGGGAACCTTAGGTAAGGCATATGGTAGTTTTGGAGGATATATTTTGGCCTCAGAACATATTATTGACTATCTACTGAACCGTGCTAAACCACTGATTTATGCAACAGCACCCTCCATTTTTGATACTCTTTTAGCGCATGAATCTTTGAAGTATATTTGGAATCATACGGCTATTTTAAAAGAGCAGATTGTAGCGCGCCAAAAAGTTATCAAAGAGGTTTTAGGTATTAAAATAGAGGGCTTAATTGTTCCTGTATTGATTGATGATAATAAAAAAGTTTTAGAGATTAAAGAGAGACTGCGCAGTCATGGTTTTGATGTAGGTGGAATCCGCCCACCTACTGTTGAGCGCGCAATTATCCGACTTATAGCACGCTTAGGGGTAAGTACATCAAAGCTCAAAGAAGCGTGTGAATTAATTAAGTTTAGCTAAAATTAGAGAACTTAAAAAGGAGTGTCATGCAAGTAGAAAAACTTTTTATTGCGCATAATGAAAATGTACTTGTAGATATCTCTTTTGAGATAAAAAAATCTCTCGCGCTGGTGGGTCAAAGTGGCAGTGGAAAAAGTTTAACACTCAAAGCACTATTGGGTATGTTGCCTGATACAATGCAGTGCACACTTAAGGTAGATTCTCAAATCGACTTAGATGATGAAAAAGCCTTAAGTTTTGTACCCCAAAATCCTTTTACTGCGCTCTCTCCACTGACAAAAATAAAGAAGCAGTTTTTTTTAGAAGAGACACGGATTAAAGAGCTTTTTGATTATGTGGAGTTGGATTATGCTCTTATGGATCGTTTCGCTCCTGAGCTCTCTGGTGGACAGTTACAGCGTGTTGTCTTAGCATTGGCCTTAAGTCATCAACCTAAGCTGATACTGCTCGATGAGCCAACCACAGCGCTTGATCCAAAAACAAGAGTCGTCATTATCGAACTACTCAAAACTTTACAAGATAAACTGGCGTATAAAATGCTTTTTGTCACCCATGATATGCATTCTGCTCAAAGTCTATGTGAAGATATTTGTGTAATTAAAGAGGGAAAAGTTATGGAGCAAGGTAATATGATTGAGGTCACTACCACACCAAAAAATGAGTATACTCAAGCACTACTAGAAGCAAATTTTGCACAAAGGCAAAGAAGAAAATGAAACTAAAAATATTTATTGCAAGCATGTTAATATTGGGTGTTTTAGTACCTGCAGGAACCTTTATATATTTTATCGAAACCTATGGGGATGAGACACTTAAACTACATCATTATAATCCGTCATCTACAACACGTATTTATGATAGAAATGGAGATAAAATAGCGAACCTTTTTGAAAAAAAACATCGTTATTATGCTCCTTTTGAGCAGATACCCCCTCAAATTATTGAAGGACTTTTGGCTATAGAAGATACCAGTTTTTTTGAACATCCTGGGATTAATATTGATGCAATTTTTCGTGCTTTACTCAAAGACATTAAAGCACGTGCCATGGTAGAAGGTGCGAGTACCTTAACTCAACAGTTGATTAAAAATACACTTTTAACACGTGAAAAAAAGATTAGTCGTAAAATTAAAGAGGTGGTTTATTCTCTTAAATTAGAACGCGAATTATCAAAAGAACAAATTTTAGAGCTTTATCTCAATGAGGTTTATCTGGGTCATGGCTATTATGGAATCAAGACAGCGGCAGATGGATATTTTCATAAACGTTTAGATCAACTGACCTTGAAAGAGATTGCTATCTTGGTTGGATTGCCTAAGGCACCAAGTTATTATGCACCGACAAAGCATTATAAAAAATCTTTAAAACGAGCGAACCGTGTTGTTGCACGTCTGTATGAGATTGGTTGGATTGATCAAAAAGAGTACTTAAAAGCACAAAAAGAGGAACCAACTGTTTACAACGATACATTGACTCAGAACCTTGCACCTTTTGTTGTTGATGAAGTGTTTCGTGAGCTTAAAGAGGAGTTTCCTGATCTTAAAACAGGTGGCTATGAGATTTATACTACCATCGATGTGAAGTTACAAGAGGCAGGACGTAATGCTCTTTTAAAAGCATATGAAGAGTCAGTTTCAAGAGCGCAAGAGTTAGAAGATTATAATGAAAGTAATATTAGTGGTTTAAATGGAGCACTGATAAGTTTAGAGTCTGAAAGTGGAGAGATTTTAAGTCTTGTTGGTAGTGTAGATTATAAAAAAAGCTCTTACAATCGTGCGACAATGGGTAAAAGACAACCTGGGTCGGCCTTTAAACCGTTTATCTATCAAGTGGCTATCGATAAAGGCTATTCAGGTGCGACACAGTTAATGGATGTGGCACGTACGTATGCGTATGAAAAAGAGGGTGAAGATGTTAAATGGAAACCTAAAAACTACTCAGGAAACTATAAAGGTTTGATGAGTTTGCGTGAAGCGATGATTCACTCTAGAAACCTGGCTACTATTAATCTGGTAACCGATATTGGTTTGAATACGATGATTAAAGCCTTAGAAGTACATGGTATCAAGAATTTACCTCATGACCTCTCTTTGTCACTGGGTTCTATCTCCCTTTCTCCTCTTGAATTGGCAAAATATTATACGTCTTTTGCTAATGGAGGTATTCAGATTGAACCATTGCTTATTCGTAAGGTAAAAGCGCCTGATGGAAATGTGTATAGCTATAGCTCTAAACAGCGTTATATTAGTTCTCCTGAACAGATTTATCTGATGACAACAATATTACGTGACGTCATTGATCGTGGAACTGGATACAAGGCGCGTGCACGTGGACTTGAGCTTGCTGGGAAAACAGGAACTACAAATAAGGGTGTTGATGCATGGTTTAGTGGTTATTCACCAACTATTGAGACGATTGTTTGGTTTGGAAACGACGACAATAAACCGATGATGAAAGGTGAGCAAGGTGGACGTACAGCGGCACCTGCTTTTGGATATTACTATCAAGATGTCCTTAAAATTTATCCTGAAATACAAAGAGAATTTGATATACCTGAGGATATTTTAGAGATGAAAATAGGAAAGTACACAGAGTACTTCTCTCCTATCTCTCAACCGCCTTTAATTGAAGAAGATGTGAGCGTTAATGATGAACTGCTTTTTTAAAAGAGGTATATCTGGATTATTATTTCTCAGTACGATAGTCTCCGCTGATTTGTATGATAAAGGTTCCAAAGAGTTGGGTATTACCGTTGGATCGGGTTCGGTCAGTTTTGGTTATAGAGTTAATAACTATACTATTTTAGGACTTAGTGGAAATTATTATTTGTATGATGGACTCAGTGTGGGTCTTGGATATAGAGGTTGGTTTGGTGCGAATCCAGCGATTCACCAGATTACATTACCAGTAACTTACTTTGTGCCTTTAAGTGAGAAATTTAGACCTTATGGGGGAGCTTTTTACCGCTATAACATCATAGAAGACCCTTTTAATAATTATCACTCTGCTGGTCTGCGCGCTGGTGTTTCTATTTTAAGTGGAAATAATGCCTATATTAATTTTGGTTGGGTAGAAGAGTTTGCTGAGTATGACAGTAGTGGTTATCCAGAAATCGCTATTGGGATAGCTTTTTAAGAGTTTTTAATAAAAGCTATCAGTTCATCTTTAGTCAGTGGTTTGGCAAAGTGATAGCCTTGTAAAATAGAACAACCTGCCTCTTGCATGGCATGAACTTGTCCTACCTCTTCCACCCCTTCTGCGACAGTTTTCAGATTAAATAACTCAGCTAAGTTTATAATTGCCTTGGCCAGTGCTAAATCTTGTTTGTCTATTAATATATCACGAATAAAGCTTTGATCAATTTTAAGCTCAGTAATAGGCAGTCCATTAAGCATATTAAGTGAAGAAAAACCTGTTCCAAAGTCATCTAGCGAGACACCTATATTTTCTGCACGCAGGAGATTTAGACTGTTTTTAGCTTTTTGGACATCATGAATTAAAAGACTTTCTGTAACTTCAATGATGAGTTGTTCTTTTGGAAATCCATTGTCCGTTACAGTATCTAAAACTCCTTGGATAAAGTCTGGATGAAAAAGCTCATCAACAGAGGAGTTGACGGAGAGAGTAAATGTTTCATTGGTCTGTTGATAAACATCAAGTAACATGAGCGTTGCTTGCTTTAGTACAAATCGTCCCAACTGATGAATAGCGCCTATCTCTTCTGCAATAGAAATAAATTGATCAGGTGGAATAAAACCTAGGCGAGGGTTTTGCCATCTTACAAGCGCTTCGACTCCTTCTATTTTAAGAGTTTTAGCATTTAGTTGAGGTTGTAAAAGGACATAAAGTTCATTATTTTCAATAGCATTACGTAGTTCTAACTCAATATCAAGACGTTTTTTAGAGGCATCTTCTAATGTAGAAGAGTAGGTGAAATAACCACAACGATTTTTCTTTGCCTCATAGAGTGCCATATCTGATTTACTCATAAGCGTGTCAAAACTATTGGCATCATCAGGATAATGTGCAATTCCTATACTGACTTTTGGATGTAATGAAATATTGTCAATATGCACTATTTCATTAATGATATTGATAATATGTTGCGCATACTCTTCTATATGATTTTTTGCGCGCCGAGTGATAATAATAAACTCATCTCCCCCTTGACGAATAGCGTATTCATCGCTATTAATGAGTTTTTCAAGGCGTTGTGCAAGTATAACTATCAACTTGTCACCAAAAGGGTGTCCGTAGTTGTCATTGATAAATTTAAAGTTATCCAGATCTAAAAATAGGGCACTATAGATTCTATTATTTAGATTCCACGTTTGCATTTTTTTCTCTAAAAACAGACGATTTGGTAAAGAAGTAAGGGTATCATGTTCAGTAGAATAGATTAATTTATTAGTATGTGTCTGATCTTTAGCATTATTAATAATATAAAATATGAGTGAAAAAATATAAAAAACAATAATTCCAAGAAGAAAATATTTCAGATGCTCGAAAGTTTGCTGATAGAGAGTGTCATAAGGTTTGGAGATAGCAAATAGGATTTGATTTTTCCCATCATATTTACTCGATACCAAAATCTTTTTTGACTTTCTGGTGTTCATGCTAAAATATGACTCTTGCTCTTTTAATTTTAGTTTTTGAACTTGCTCAATGGTATTTTTAGGAATAGGATGGGTGTACCACTGCTCTTTCTCTCCTTTAGGGATTTTAGAAGTATAGATGAAATGAAAATCCTGATCAATTAAATTAATGCGAATGGGAGAGTTGGCATCTAAAAATTTCCAAGGATGATTAGGATGATCCAGTTTAATACCTGTAGTCATAATAAAAGCCAATTCACCATTTTTTTTGTAAATAGCTTGCCTAAGAGGAATAATCCACTGCTTCAAAGTTTCCATATAATAGGTATGCCCTATAGTAAGTGTCTTAGATAATAGAGCACGTTGAAATGAGCTGGCATTTTGTGTATTATGCAATATATTTGGAAGTTCACGTCCTGCGGCAATAAACGAGACTAAAATAAGTTGACCATCATTTCTAGAAACACCAAATCCTGCTAACCTATTGTCTGAATTGAGGAGATGTTGAATCTTAGATCTGGAAGCTTCTGGATTTTCTAAAACGTCATTTTCTAAAAGATCATTACCGAGAACTTGTAAGAGTATCTCATAATATTGAAGTTCAGATGTAAAAGTGGATGAAACCATGTTTTGTACATTATGTAGTTCTACTTGTGTGGTTTTTTGTACTTCTGTCCAGGTTTTAGCAATTAAAACAGCAGTAGAGATAAGAACAAATAGACTAAAAAGAAGAAAAAATAGACTCATAGAGTTAAGTCGTTTACGCAAAAACATAAGCCACCTTATTTTAAAGTTGCTTCTATTATAGTCTAAAAATTATAATTTTTAATTATATTAATGCAGTATTGTCAGAAGTATTCTAGGAGGTGTCCCTCATAGAATACTAATAAGCGCGATTAAGTGCGCTAAAGAGTGCCTTAATTGATGCTATTGTAATATCTGTATCACTACCAACACCATAATAACTCTCAAGTGTGTCTGTCTCTATTTGAATATAGGCGATGGCTTTAGCCGTAGATTTTTCACCACAAGAGTGCTCTGAATAAGATGCGAGACTAAAGCTGTTTTTATAATTTTTCATTAATGCATTTTTACAAGCATCAATAGGCCCATTCCCTTCGCCTTCAACTATAATTTTTTCACCACTATCTGTGTAGGTTAGCTGACACCAAATGGTGCCATTTTCATTACTTTTTACCTTGAAGTCATTAAAAGAGATTTTCTCTTGAAGTCTGAAATAAGTCTCTTCAAAGATATTTAAAATCTCTTTAGGGTTTAGTTCACGACCTTCATTATCTGTTATGGCTTGAACAATACGTCCAATCTCTGGATGCATTTTTTTAGGTAATTGATAGCCAAAGTTATCTTCAAGGATATAGGCAATTCCACCTTTTCCTGATTGAGAGTTGATGCGAATGATACTTTCATAGTTCCGTCCTACATCATTAGGATCAATTGGAAGATAAGGAACCTCCCAAAATGAGTCTTCTTTGGACTTTTGGTGTGCCAAGCCTTTGTTGATTGCATCTTGATGTGAGCCTGAAAAAGCGGTATACACCAACTCCCCAACATAGGGATGACGTACATGGGTATCTATTGCAGTACACTCTTCGACTGTTTTTACTACATTATCGATGTCTGTAAAATCAAGTTTAGAGTCAACTCCTTGGGTAGTCATGTTTAGGGCTAAGGTGATAATATCAACATTACCTGTACGTTCACCATTAGATAAAAGTGTACCTTCAACACGGTCTGCCCCAGCAAGTAGTGCCAATTCCGTTGCAGCGACGGAAGTTCCACGATCATTATGTGTATGCGTAGAGATGATGACATTTTTACGATTATCTAAATTTTGTCCCATCCATTCAATTTGATCTGCATAGACGTTTGGCGTTGCCATCTCTACAGTTGCCGGTAAGTTGATGATGACTTTACGTGAGTCACTTATCCCCCAACGCGCTGTAACTGCGTTACAAATCTCAGCGGCATATTCTAACTCAGTTCCTGTAAACGATTCAGGAGAGTACTCTAAAAAGATATTGCCAGCATGGGCTTTTTCATATTTTTTGACCAAGTCAACACCTTCTAGTGCTAAGTCAATAATATCTTGTTTCTCTTTTTGAAAGACAATTTTTCTTTGTGCAATAGAGGTTGAATTATAAAGATGAACCGTGGCATTTTTCACGCCTTGAAGTGATTCAAATGTTTTAGCAATTAAGTGTTCACGTGCTTGAACTAAGACTTGAATAGTTACATCATCAGGAATAAGATTTTGATCTACTAAAACGCGTAAAAAGTCAAATTCAACTTTAGAAGCAGAAGGAAATCCAACTTCGATCTCTTTGAATCCTAGAGTGAGTAGCAGTTTAAATAAAGAAAGTTTTTGATCCAAGTTCATGGGTGTAATTAGTGCTTGATTTCCATCGCGAAGATCAACACTACACCATTGTGGTGCATGGGTAATTGTTTTTGAAGGCCAAGATCTATTTGGCAAGTCAATTTGAGCATACGCTCTGTATTTTGTATCACTATTTTGATTCATAAGAATCCTTTACTAAAAACTTTCTCTATAATTCTGCTACGAAATTATAAAGTTTGGGATTATAACTAAAGTAGGGAAATGTGAAGTTTAAAGTAATGAAGTAGTTACTTCATCTTTGACGTGGAGATCTAATGTGAAACAGGCGCCATTATGGGTATTTGCAACACTGAGTGCTCCTCCAAGTTTTTCAGCTATTTGCGCACTCATATAGAGGCCAATTCCCGTTCCATTACTCTCTTCTTTTGTGGTAACGTTCGGTTTGAAAATATCTTCAATAACATGCTCTGGAATACCCCCTGCATTATCTTCTATCTCTAAAACAATATGCTTCAGTTGTTTATGATAACGGATAAATATAAGGCGGTAAGGTCTTTGCCTTTCATTAAATGCATCTTTTGCATTATTTAAAATATTAAGAAGAAGATGTTTGAATTCATTTGGAATTCCATTAAGTAAGACATTATTATCACACTCAACATTAATGGTGATATCATTTTTTATAAATTCATCTTTTGTTAGATGTAGAACACTGTCGATTGATTGCTTGAGGTCAAATTGTTCACACTCTTTATTGGGTCTGAAAAAGCTTCTGAACTCGGCTAAGGTGTTTACCATATGCTCTATCTGTTCATTAACAGTGCCCATCATATCAGTGATATAGGGTTGATCAACTGCGCCTTCTTCAAAGTCAGCTTCAAGGAGTTGACCAAGCATACTTAATGCATTTAGGGGCTGTTTCCATTGATGGGCTACTGCGTCCATCATCTCTCCCATGGCTGCCATTTTTGCTTGTTGTTGTAGGATTAGTTCTTTCTCTTGTCGTGCTCGAATTTCAAATTCAACCTGTTCATTAAGATGGTTTTTCATATGGTTGAGTTGAACGCGCTGAGAATCACTTTGTGTTAGAAGGTTATTAAATAGCTCTTTTTTTTGAATATATTGGCGGTCAAATGATTTTAGTTTTCTATGTAGTTCAGGAACGCTTTTAATATTCGCTGAGAGTTCTACAATGTCTTGTAATTGTGAATATAGGTAATCATTTTTCATGAATCGATTGTACAGTAAAATAGTTGAAATAAGTAGAGAGATTACAAAATGTTATAAATGTAAAAGATTTCCCACAGAAAGTGGGAAATAAGAGAGATGTTAAGAGGTGATTAGCACTGGTATGTAGTTTTAAACTCATAAGCAGTTGGACGACCTTCATCAGGCCATACATCACGCTCAAATCTATACGCTTGATAAGCATTAATAAACTCATCAGTAAATACTGGTTTTAAGAAGTCATTATCAGAAATTAATCCCTCTAAAGAAGAACGTAATGTATGTGGCATTTGTGGAATATTTTTCTCACGAATCTCATCTAGTGTAAGTTCGAAAAGATCTTCATCCATTGGGCCAACAGGAACAGTTCCTTGTTTGATACCATCAAGACCAGCCATCATCATTACTGCAAATGCAAGGTAAGGACAAGCCGTTGAATCTGGGAAACGCATCTCAATACGTGTTGCCATTTCACCTGCACCGTATGGAATACGACAAGCAGCTGAACGATTTTGTGAAGAGTACGTTAAGATACTCGGCGCTTCATAACCTGGAATAAGACGTTTGTATGAGTTGGTTGTAGGATTAGTAAATGCAGCAACTGCATGTGCATGTTGAAAGATACCACCCGCATAGTTAACAGCCATTTGGCTAAGGTTTGCATATTCACCTGGTGCGTAGAAAAGGTTTTTACCATCTTTCCAAAGTGACTGATGAACGTGCATACCATTACCATTATCACCATAAAGTGGTTTAGGCATGAAAGTTGCAGTTTTACCATTGAGGTGTGCAACCATTTTTACAACGTATTTATATTTTTGAACATTATCAGCTGCACCGATGATATCAGAGAAAACGATACCGATTTCATGTTGACCTTGAGCAACTTCGTGGTGACCAAGAACAACTTCTAGACCAACTTGCTCTAAGATTTGCATCATTTCAGCACGCATATCAACAGCTGAATCTGTAGGTGCTACTGGGAAGTAACCACCCTTAGTCCCTGGTCTGTGACCTGTGTTGTACATATCTTCATAAGTAGTGTCTGAATTCCAGCCACCCTCTTCAGTATCAACTTTGTAACCTGCTTCATTGATATTGTCAACAAATTTTACGTCATCAAACATAAAAAATTCATTTTCAGGACCAAAGAATGCTTCATCAGCAATACCGATATCAGCAGCATGTTTTAGTGTTTTTTTAGCGATTGAACGTGGGCATCTTTCGTATAGTTCATTTTTGTAGATGTCATAAACATCACAAATTACGATGATGGTCGGATCTGCAGTAAATGGATCCATAAAAGCTGTTCCAACTTCTGGTTTGAGTAACATGTCTGATTTGTTAATTGGTTGCCAAGCTTCGATTGAAGAACCATCAAATGGAAGACCATTATCAAGTTGACCAGCATTAACAGCGCTCATTCTATAACTGATATGGTGCCATGCACCTTTAATATCTGTAAATCTGAAGTCTACGAATTGAACATCATTTTCTTCACAAAATGTAAAGAACTCTTCTGTATTGTTTACGAATTTTCCCATGTAACTTCCTTAACTAAAATTTAATTTACAAAAGTATATCTTAAGAAAAGTTACATGTTTGTAAATTATTGCTTAAAAACTAAGCAATTGCCTATCTCTGTTTCTAAATAGCGCGCTGTGTGTGTAACCAACGCTGCGCGCAAGAGTTTCTATTTCTTCTCTATAAAGACCTATCTGTTCTGGTTTATGTGCATCAGATGCAAAAGAGATGGGAATGTCCATGGAATAGGCGAGTTCTAAAAGTTCAGGAGAAGGGTAGGGCTCTGCAATGGGTTTTCTATACCCTGCCACATTAAGTTCTAAAACCATATTAGATTTTTTAATGGCCTTTAGCGCATTATGTGCGATGTCTAGAATACTTTTCTTTGGAAGAAATTTGAAGACTTTGATAAGGTCAAAATGTCCAACAATATCAAACTTTCCACTTTTTGCCATCATCTCAATCAGATCAAAATAACGTTGCCATATAGTGTCAATATCTTCTTTATCATACTGTCCAATAAATTCTGGATTATCAAAGCCCCAGTCATCAATAAAATGAACAGATCCAATGAGATAATCAACCTTCTCATTTAAGACACGTTCGTCCATATGTCCTGGTAAAAAATCAACCTCATAGGCCTTTAAAATCTCAATTTTATCGCTATATTTTTCTTGTAATCTTTTAATTTCATTGAAATACTCAGGTACATCATCAAAAGACATACGGTATTTTGGATCAAAATCCATAGGCGCATGATCAGAAAATCCGAATACATCTATTTTACTATTAATGGCCGCTTCTACGTACTCTTCCATACTGCCCTCAGCATGATTACAAAGCGTGGTGTGGTTATGTAAATCTATCTTCATTGTTTTACCTAATTATGGAGTAATTATGACTCTCTAAGTTTATAAGAGTATTATAGTACAAATAAAATGATATCTTAAAGATTTTTTGGGAGTTTGTAACAATGACACAAGAAGAGCTAGATGCCTTAATGGGTGGAGATATGGATATGGATGCACTTGAAGATGAGGCTACCGTTTCTGATAATGCAGAAGAGATAATAGATGAGAGCACTGAAGATAATGAAGATGATAATTATCGTGCAGATGCAACAAATAGCTATCCTCCTCGTGCTACCGATGATAACAAAGTGGTCCATCAACTTGATGATGTAACTAAAGAGAGTGAAGAAAAAGCAACAGAAATTTTTGACATTATAGAAAATATTTCCAATGAGTTGATGGATAAAGAGAGTGTCTTATCTGAGAATATAGCAACTTGGGAAGATAATATTGCTTTATTTACGACTTTGAATGATAAGTTTCCAGATGTAGAGAGTTTTAAAAATGCTTTAGAAAAAAATCAAAAAGCTTTGATAAATGCACAGTCTACTATTGAATTATTACAAGATAGTGGTGACCAAATTATGAATATTATGGATATTATGCAGTATCAAGATATTCATAGACAAAAAATTGAACGTGTAATTAATGTTATGCGCGCTCTCTCCGGTTACATGAATAATCTTTTTGCAGGTAAAATTGATGATGATAAACGGGTTGCTTCTGCGGTACATCTTCCAGGTGATAACAATACAGATGTGGTTAACGAAGATGATATCGAAGCACTTCTCGCTTCTTTTGGACAGTAATGAAAAAAGTTGAGTTACTTTCCCCTGCTGGAAATTTAGAAAAATTACGTATTGCCCTTGATTTTGGGGCTGATGCGGTTTATGGAGGTGTTTCTCACTTCTCATTACGTATCCGCTCTGGAAAAGAATTTTCTTATGAAGAGTTTTCTGAAGGGATAGAATATGCACACTCTTTGGGTAAAAAAGTATATGCGACTATCAACGGGTTTCCTTTTAATTCTCAGTTAGATCTTCTTAAAAAACATATTATTAAGATGGCAGAGTTAAAACCAGATGCCTTTATTGTCGCAACTCCTGGGGTTCTTGCATTAGCACATAAATTGGCGCCAGAAATTCCACTACATCTGTCTACTCAAGCCAATGTAATGAATGTTCTTGATGCACAGATCTATTATGACATGGGAGCGCGTCGTATTATTGCTGCGCGTGAGATATCATTAAAAGATTTGGTGGCGATTAAAAAAGAGATGCCTGATCTGGAACTTGAAGTATTTGTTCATGGTTCTATGTGTTTTGCTTACTCTGGTCGCTGTCTGATCTCTACGCTTCAAAGTGGACGTGTTCCTAATCGTGGATCGTGTGCCAATGATTGTCGTTTTCCATATGAAATTTATGCGGCAAACCCTGAAACAGGAACACTTTTTCGTTTAGAAGAAGAGACTGATGTGGGGACTTATGTGATGAATGCAAAAGATTTAAACCTTGCATCACATATCAAAGAGATTGTCGAATCGGGTGCGATTGATTCATTGAAGATTGAGGGACGTACTAAAACTTCATATTATGCAGCAATTACTGCACGTACATATCGTATGGCGATAAATGATTATTATGATGGAAACTTAGATATTGAAAAATATCAGCGTGAGCTACATACGATGCAAAATCGTGGATTTACAGATGCGTACCTTGTTAATCGTCCCTTTGAAAAACATGATACACAGAGTTTAGATTTTACAATTCAAATGGGAACAGACCAAGTCGCTGGGATGGCTACGGAAGATGGTGAGTATTTTATGACAAAATATAAAACACTTCCTTACGATAAGATAGAGATAGTTTCACCTTATGGAATTGAAGTTGAAGAATGTGATAACGATTTTGGTACAATTACGCTTGAAAATGGAGTGCCATATTTATCATTTAAAAAGTTGCACGCTTTAAATGGAAAAATATGGGATGAGGTACACAGCGGTAATGTAAACCCTATCAAACTTCCAAGTAAATTAAGTCCGTATACCTTTTTTAGGATACCAGCCAATGATGAGATGTCTCATCTACCAAAAAATTAAATTTAAAAAATAACAAGGGTATAGATAAAATGAAATTTGTTTCAATTATTATGGGTTCAAAAAGTGATTATGAAGTTATGAAGTCGTGTTCAGACACATTAGAGTCTTTTGGTGTTCCTTATGAGTTAATTATCTCTTCTGCACACCGTTCTCCTGAACGTACTAAAGAATACATGACTGAAGCAGAAGCAAAAGGTGGACAAGTTTTCATCGCAGCTGCTGGTATGGCAGCACACCTAGCAGGTGTTCTTGCTTCTAAAACTATTAAACCAATCATCGGTGTACCAATGTCAGCTTCAGCTTTAAGTGGAATTGATGCACTCCTTTCTACAGTTCAAATGCCAGCTGGAATGCCAGTTGCTACTGTAGCAATAGGTAAAGCAGGAGCCATCAACTCTGCGTACTTAGCAATGCAAATTTTAGCGCTTGATAATGATGATTTAACTATTAAACTAAAAGAAGATCGTATTGCTAAAGCGAAAAAAGTTGAAATGGACTCTTTAGAGATTGAGACAAAGATAGAGTCTTAAGAAATTTGATCTAAGGTGAGTAGTATGAATGTTGAATGGATGAGTATAGAAGAGTATTTGGCTTTAACACAGTTAGATCCAAGTTCTGTCGATGACTTAATTGAACGTGGCAAGTTAACGGTTAAAGTTGAAAATGGAAAAACATTTATTGATCCTTCGAAGGGAACTTTAGAGGTACTTCCACCTGAAGTTCAGGACCTTACACTAGGTGAGGGAACTATGACCGTAGATTCTCAGTTTGTTGAGAAAACTATTGGTACTATTATCAACCTCCATGAAAAAGTTCTTGGTGCTAAAGACGAGACTATTGAGTCTGTTAGAAATGAAAATTCGTTTCTAAAAGAGGCTTTGGCATCCCTACAAGAGCTTTATGAAGAAGATCGAAAAACAATCGAAACATTGACTGATCAGCTTAAACTGACTCAAAAAGAGACAGAGTTTATGCGTAGAAAGTATAAGTTGATGTGGGGAAAAGTGGTAGAAGAGTACGCCGAAAAAGACCCCACTTCTTGAACATTCAAGACGCTTGTGTTGAATGTATTATTAATCAATCTCGTCGCGTAGCTCAGGCTATTGACGCAGACGAGACACTTAGTTTAGAACTTACTTCTACAGTCAGTGAAATGACGGACTCTTTTAATTTTAAAACTTCCCCTCCTGTTGTTGCTACTCCTATTTATCAAGCTATGGCAAACATTGCAGGTAAAACTGACTTGTATGATGAAGTTAAAAAAAACTCTACTTTAAAGGCTTTAGAATTTGTTCCCTCGCTTAAAATTAAAATAGCAAATTCGTCTACACCTCTTTTAACCTCTATTAAAATTGCGGTTGCAGGTAATGTAATTGATTTGGCAGCTGAGGTAAGTTTTGATCTTGATGAGGAGATTGTTAAAATTTTTGATACCCACTTTTCGATAGATGATTTTGAACTTTTAAAATCAAAACTAGAAAGTGTACAAACCTTACTCTATATAGGAGATAATGCAGGGGAACATATTTTTGATTATCTTTGTATTGAAAGTATTCAAAACCTCTATCCACACTTGAGTGTCTCTTATATGACAAGAGGTGCACCTATTATCAATGATGTGACCTATGAAGAGGCGGTTGAAGCAGGATTTGATAAATTATGTAACTTGGTGGACAGTGGTGTAAAAACACCTGGATTTGATTACCTAAGTGCCAATAAAGCATCTCAAAAACTTTTTGATAGCGTAGATGTAGTTATAACAAAAGGAATGGGAAACTATGAGTGTTTAAGCCCAACACATCGCAAAGATCTTTTTTATCTTTTAAAAGTAAAGTGTAATGTGGTGGCCTCGTCTCTAGGACGTGAAGTAGGCGATATTATCTGTAAGCAAAATTCTATATCACCCAACTAATGGGTGTATAGTTAAAAGCTACTTACTTGTTAGAGAGAGGGTATATCTGTTATCTTCTTCTAGTGTCTCATGTGCTCTGACGTTTACCGTATACACTTTACCTGCAATAGCATTGTATTCAATATAAGAAAACTTATCAGAATTATAGTAGTTGGTACTTTCTACAACTTCTAAACCATCCTCGTAGAGGTGTAAGTAAAAACGTGGATCTTCAAATATATGCCCATTCCATATCAGATCTAGGCGTACTCTTTGGCTGGTTTCAATATCAAAAGTATATGAATCGATACTATTTGTAATACTGTTCAAGATTTTAGTTTGATTTTGATCAAATAGCAGCGTATCGGTGGCAGCAGAAATATATCCAGGAGAGACATTCAATACATAGCTTAAGTTTTTATCCAATGTATTATTAGAACGTACCATCACCGTGTATAAACTACCCTCTTGAACCGTATGCTCATAGTTTGTATAGTTATCTGAATTGTAATAATTATCTTTTGAGATAATTTTCACATCGTCTTCATATATCATCAGCTCAAGATTTGTGTCATAGGATTGATCTTTCCAGTTCAGTGAAAAAAGAGTATTTGCATCTTTTAATGCTGTGAAACTGTAAACATCGTAGATATCAGTAAGTTGATTTACACTGTCTTCGTAGCTGACACTTTCATTTAGATCAATTTTATTGATATTGTTTGAGCTTGTTGTAAGTTCGATGGCGTAAGATAAATTCACATCATTGGTGTCTTCAGATGAGATTACCATGGTGTAAGTCATATCTTTTAAAAGTTCAGTTGTATAATTCCAATAATTATCTGTGTCATAATACTCATCTTTAGACTCTTTATATGAACCATTTTCGTATAAATACAGTTTAAGACTTGTATCTGTTACATCCCAAAAAAGAGATAAGTTAATTAACTCATTGTGCGTTGGAGTATAGGTATAGACATCATAAAGATCTTCTTTTTGATTGAGAATATCAAGATGAGTATTGTTTGGAACTAAATTAATTGTGTCGCTATTGGCAGTAGAACTTGATATTTCAAGTGCATAATCAATATCTTTACTGTAAGTGTCATCAGCTATCATTAAAAAGGTATAGGTATTGCCTTCTGTGAGATTAATACTATTATAGGTAATAAAAAAATTATCTGAGCTATAGTATCTACTTAAGGCACTTAAATAAACACCATTTTCATAGACTTTCATCTGTATGTTTGCATTTCCCAATGAACTTGAGTTCGTCCAGTTCGCTTTGATTCCTACAGTTTCACTTTTTGTAGCCAGCATACTATAAGCATTATAAAAATTTGTATTTTGGTTTAATGTATTAAAGAAAGTTTTATTACTGGTAATTTCTTGCATATCACCAAGGTTTTGAGCCGAATAAAGTTCAAAAGAGTAATCAATATCTGAATTTTCATCGCCCTCTATCTCAAAAGTATAGGTGTTTCCAATTACTGCAGAAAAAACCACCTCTTTGGTAAAATCACTGTCATAATAGTTCGAATTACTACCAATAGTAGAACTGCTTGAGTTCTCATAAACTTTTAAATTCATATAGGTTGTAATGCTGGTTGGCGACGTCCATGAAATTCGTACACGCATGTTCTCTGTAGCAGTTGCAACATATTTTAGAGTGTAGGTACGTGTTGATGCCAGTTGTAGACTTAATCGTTCATTCACTGAGATTGAACTATTGGTAGGGTTGTCAAAATCTCCTGTACCTGTAAGTGCGGTTGGATCACTATTATACTCTGCGTCTAAATCGTCATAACTTTTGTCATCACATGCTGAGAAGAATAGTACTCCAAGTAGTAGTGTTATTGATAGATATTTTTTCATCTTTTTCCTTTTTAAAATGACCAACTAAGGTTTATTTTGAGATTGTTAACAAGTTCAGATCTTCCATAAATCATCTCCATCTTTCCATCATCATTCTCATCTGAGACTGTATCAAAACTAAATTCATCAAGGTACTGTCCATTGTAAAGTATATTAAAATTAAAAGCAGTATATTCAAAAACAAAGCTATGTTGATATCCTAGATTGACCGCTGCAAATAGATTGACAGCGTCACTAAAACTTATGTTTGTCATACCTGCTTCTTCTAAACGCTTTTTAGCAGCTTGACCTGGATAAGTTTGACTTAATCCTAAACCGAGTTCAAGTCCATAGATAAAATGCTCTGCTTTAATATAATCAACACCAGCAGTAAGTGTGTATTTATCTGAGGTAAAGTGCTCATCTAAGTCATTATAGCCATCGACAAAATAGATGACCTGAGGGAAAGTACTCTCTTCTTTATAAAATTTATAAAAGGAGTAACTTTCTGTATTATAAAAGAGGTTTGATTTTGCTTCTATTATATATTTTACACCATATTGATTTTTATTCATAGTGAGTTTTTCGAGATAATCTCCTCGTTTATAATAGCCTTCAAATTCAGCTTCTCTATATATAAGACTGAATCTTGATACATGGCCTAAAAGAGTATTACTTTGTTCTAAATTTCCGTAACCACCAAGATATTGTGTGGCTAAAAAGAAGAGTTCATTGGTATCACTTGCTTCAAGTGTAGGAATATCCCATGGTGCGCTGGTTAGTGTAACATCTGTACCATTAATAGAGTAGGTAAAGTTCCAGTTAAAAATTTGTAGACGAAGCTCTTTGTAATTAGAATTAATACCTTTAAAGGCAAATTCTCCTGGATCAGCGAGTGAAATCGAGTTTCCTTCAGCGTCAGTAAAGTCTGGATCACTGATTTCACTTTTAACTCTTAATGTTGAGTACTCCGCACCATAGAGAAGTTCTGCCTTAAATGAGTCGAATATATAACCTTTTGCAGGAGGGGTTTTAAAGGGAGTTGTCTCAGTTGTATTTATATCGGTTGATGCTTCTATGATTGATACGTTTAATAGTAATAGTGTGAATAAAAAGAGTGATTTAAGTGTGGTTTTTTTTAGCATTCGCTGATATAGTCCTCTGTGAATATATATCTTAGTAGATAATTGAGAATAGAATTATAGCACAGAGGGATAAAATATATTAATGTTTTTTCCGTTGATATTTTTTAAGACGTTTCTCTTCCCAAAGCTTGAGTAAGGCATCTTTACTTACACTTTTAGCTACTCCTCGTAGCTGCTTTTTGTGATGTGAATATCTCTCTCCACTGGCTTTTAACTCATTTTTGCTTATCTCTGCGTAATCGTAGTTTTGAGTTTGAGCGTTGTATTTTATAATATTTTCATGTTCATCTTCTATCCAGTGCAGATGTTCATCTCCTTTAAGTGTTGCAAAGAATGTCTCTCCATCTTCTTGGATATAAGTACGTTCTCTTTGCAGTGCTGGCGCGCTGAAGGCAAGAGTGAAGAGTAAAATGCTTAAGAGTAGGGTTTTCATGGAGTGCCTTAGTTTGGATTGGTGATGGTGAGTGTCATAGTAGATGAAACTGATGAAATATTTTCTACTTCTATTGCGGTATCATTACTGTTATATAAACGAGAATTAGGACTGGTACTTGGAGTGAAACGGGTCGCACTGCGTCTATAGAAAAGGTTTTTAGCATCTCCATGTTCATAAGGACTAGAATCCAGTCTTGCATTAAGTGCTTCTTCAAGGTCAATGCCTTTATGGCTCTCATTTGTCTGTATACGGTTGCTGGCATAGTTAGCATAGATGGTTGTTTCATCAATATGCCAAATAGCCATACCGCCAATAAAGCTTCCATCGAGCGAATTTAACCCTTTATCATAACCAAGGTTGGCACGATTTTCTACTAAAAAGTATTCATTGGCTACTTGTGTAGGTATTTTTAAAATATCCATATTAGATAGCGCGCTGGCTGAAAGGGTATAGGCTTTATCGTTGACCTGTGTCACTACGATTGGTGTTACCCAGCCATTTTTCACTTTAGACCAGGCACACATATGTGTAGGTGTATAGCCTGAAACTTCACTCTCCTCAGCATATCCCCAAGTTCCTCCACTCATCAATCCAAAGTAACCTATCCCTGCAGAAGAGTCATCTACATCATAAAGATCAGGAAGATCAAAGGCGGAGTGCCCTAATTCGTGCGCGATAATACCAATACTTGCATCATGTGAACCGATATAGCGACTGTTTTGATCATAATCACTATGTCTCTCACCAAAGAGTGCGTAGGTTCCATTATTATTACAAGACATCAGTGAAACACCATCTAGAGTAGGGGTGTTTGAGTTTAAAGTACAATCTTGATGTCCCCAAACTCCTGGTTCACTGGTATCACCAGAATAGGCATCTTCATTTCCAGCAACTATAAAAACTATCTGCAACTCTTGAAAAGAGATATGCCCATTTGAGTCGGTATCGTAAATGGCGTAATTAATATACTGATCGCTACGCTCTAGCGCCTCTTTTAAATCAGAGTGAATACTGTAGTCTGAACCACTATCTGGATGGTTTTTATCTAAAAGAATAGTAATCACACCATCTTCTTCAATATCTTCATTTTCATGTGCGCGTTGAAAAGAGAATTTCCCAGCAGAGACTTCTCCATAGTAATGATTGAGTTGGTGATTAGAATTACCGAAAATTTTATTACTCCAAGTCAGTGCATTTTGTGTGAATTGTGCATTTTGATATTCTAGTCTGACTAAGAGAAGAGGAATATAGTCGGGAGTATTAGGCGCAGTGACTAAAGTTGTATCATCATCTAAGGGTGTATCAATGGTTTTTGAAGGAGTACTCAATGATATTTCATCACTACACCCGCTAAATAATAAAAAGAGTAAAAGGCTAAAAGTATATAATTTAAACATTGCCTATTATAAAGTATCTTTATTAATACACAAGTAACACAGCGATATAATGCGCCATATTAAGTTTTGGGGAAAAGATGCTTACATTTAGTGACATGTTATTAAAATTACAAGAGTTTTGGAAAGATCAGGGTTGTAATATTGTTCAACCATATGACATCTCAGCAGGAGCAGGAACCTTCCATCCTGCAACATTTTTACGCTCACTTGACTCAAAGCCGTGGTCGGTAGCTTATGTGGCACCATCACGCCGTCCAACTGATGGTCGTTATGGAGAAAATCCTAACCGCCTTGGCTCATATTACCAATTTCAAGCATTGATTAAACCAAGTCCAGACAATATTCAAGAGCTTTATCTTAAAAGTTTAGAGTACCTTGGTCTGAACCTTCAAAATCATGATATCCGTTTTGTTGAAGATAACTGGGAGTCTCCAACATTAGGTGCTTGGGGTCTTGGTTGGGAAGTTTGGCTTGATGGAATGGAAGTGACACAGTTTACCTACTTTCAACAAGTCGGGGGTATCGCTTGTGATCCTGTTGCTGTTGAAATTACTTATGGAACTGAACGTCTTGCTATGTATCTTCAAGGTGTAGACAATATTTTTGACATCGTCTGGAATGAAAACGAACATGGGACGACGCACTATAGAGATATCCATAAAGAGAGTGAAATAGAGTTCTCAAAATATAATTTTGAAGTGGCGGATATTGAGATGCTGTTTCATGAGTTTGAAGCCAAGTCAAAAGAGTGTTTACGTGCGCTAGATGCAGAGCTTCCACTGCCTGCGTATGACCTGTGTATGAGTGCTTCAAATACTTTTAATATTTTAGATGCTAGAAAAGCAATCTCTCAAACTGAGCGCGCCAACTATATTTTGAAAATTAGAGATCTGACAAAAGCCTGTGCTGAATTGTATAAAGCCCAAGAAGAAGATCGTAATAAAAGAGTACAAGCATAAGCTTATAAAGGGTCATAATGATTAGAATATTAATGCTAGAAGATGACCCTTTAATCTCGAAGCTTGTAGGCAGTTATCTCTCACATCATTTTACTATTGATTGTGTTGAAAACCTTAAAGATGCCAACAACTACTTAGACCAACTACATTATGATGTTATTTTACTTGATCGAAATATTGATGGTGAAGATGTTGGAATGAATCTTATCTCTAAGATTAAAGAAAAAAACTCACAAACCGGTATTATTGTTATTAGCGCCTATGATACTATCAGTGATAAAATCGCAGGATTAAACTTAGGTGCAGATGATTATCTAGACAAGCCTTTTGATAATGAAGAGTTATTGGCACGGATCAATGCTTTAGCGCGCCGTCATCAAACAAGCCCGGTTATAGATGTTGATGGTCTCATTTGTGATATGGAAAAAAAGAGTCTAATTTATGAAGACCAGCAGATTTTACTTTCTAAAAAAGAGAGTGATCTATTTTTTACACTGCTCTCTAAAATATCACAAGTAGTATCAAAAGATGAACTTTTAGATGCCTTATACTTAAACCCTCAAAATATCTCCTCAAATACCATTGATGCGACGATTAAAAATATTCGTAAAAAATTACCGGTACAGATCATTAAAACGATTAAAACGAGAGGCTATATTATTGAAAAAATCCAATAGCCTACACTCGAGTATCATCTCTTTTTTTCTTATAAGCAATCTTATAATATTTTTAGTATTAGCGACGTATCTTATAATAAGTACAACAAGTAGAGCGTTTATTTATGAAATACTAGTTGTGTATGCCGTGATATTTGGCTTTTCACTGATCAGTTTATGGTTCTATTTAAATAAATTATTTTATCCCTTAAAATGTTTGGTGAATTTTTGTAAAGATAGCACTAATGGTGCGATGACTGTCCCTGTATGCAAAGGCTCAACAGAGGTAAATGAAATCAAAGATGCAATTATTTTATTGATGGATGATAATCAACATCTTTGTGATCAAAAACAAGATGTTTTTAAAGAAGCAGCGCACGAGATAAAGTCTCCGATTGCTGTTTTAAAAGCACGCCTGTCACTCTTTAAGCAAAGTGATGACTATAAGAAAGTGCTTTTTATTAAAGAGAGTGAAGAAGATATCATTAGAATTAGTAACAAATTGAAAGAGTTACTATTTTTAAAAGAGATAGAGTGGGAGATGCTACAAGATCGAGAGAGTGTTTCGATGCAAGATCAGTGTAGTCAGATGCAACAGTTATTTCGTCCAATCTTGGATAAAAAAAATCTTCAAATAATCTCAAATTTTGAAGACGATTTTATGTTAACCGTACACCTTAGTGCCATGCAAAAAGTAATGCAGGCTATTTTTGAGAATATATTTATGCATACTAAAAACAGTTCTGTTATTCGTACATATATTGATCCCGAAATAGATGAACTCAGTATTGTTAATGAGATAGGGGACAAAAGTGATGAGACCCTATTTAGCTCGCATATAGGAACGAAGATGATTAAACGTCTTTCGGAAAAACTAGACTATAAGTATGAGACGATAGAAAAAGATGGCTATTTCACAACTAAGATACGTTTTAAAGTTTTAGAGCGCGCTGAGTGCAAAATATAAGAGGACAAGAGTATGAACAGTTGTCCCATTAGTAATAAGCGTACCAGTAAAAATGCAGCACGCTTGGCTGCTTTTATTAATGTTGTTATTTTGGGTATTTATCTCTTAACAGGCGAATCATTACTGCTCTATTTATTAACTATTGATTTTATTATTAAAGCAGTAAATATTTCTAAAAGTCCTCTCAGTTGTTCTGCAATGGCTGTTGTTCAAGGCTCTGGAATAGACTTGGAAAATATTGATGCACTGCCAAAACAGTTTGCAGTACGTCTTGGATTTATTATTTTACTTTCTGCGTCACTGCTTAGTTTGGCGGGTTTTAGCTTAAGCTCAAATATTTTTGTGGCTCTTTTTGTGGCTCTAACTTTTTTAGAATTTGCCTTTAATTTTTGTGTGGGTTGTTATATGTATACCTTCTATTTAACATTGATAAGCAGTTCTAAACTGGGTAATATTACCCGTATCTTACTCTTTGTAGTCTCATTTATTATTCTTTTTCTTTTCATAAAAGCGCTTATCTTAGAGTACACAAAAGAGCAGTCTTATAAAGAGATTGAATTAATTTTACAGACGCAACTGGCAACGAGAAATTATATTAACACTCAGCAAAAAGTTTTGCTGCAAGAGTTAAAGCTAGAAGGCAGTATCGAAAAAAAATTTTATGACCCTAGGTTGATGTCGAGCAGTTTTATTACACGCAGTATTCATGCCAATTATAATCGTTTACGTAAGTTGAATGGACAAGAAGAACTTCATATTAAGATTGCAGCCATAGAGTCAATGAATGCAAAAAATAGAGCCAATAAATTTGAACTTGCATTGATTGAAAAGTTTAACAAAGGTCAAATTAGCGAATATCGTAGTGTCCAAAGATTGAATAATGAAGCGTACCTTTATGTGGCACTGGGCACTGAAAAAATTACCACTAAATGTTTACAATGTCATGGTGATATTAAAAGAGCACCCATCGCGGTGAGTAAATATTACGCTGAACGCACCTCTTTCTCGCAACGTATTGGAGATATTCCTGCCATTATTTCTATCTCTATGCCACTCTCGAGCGCCATGCAAAAAAGTAAAAGTATCTTGTATACAATATTTTTCAGCATGATGTTTATCTTTTTAGTTATCTATTTTGCGGTGGAAGTTTTTGTAAAATCTTT
Organism: Sulfurimonadaceae bacterium; assembly: GCA_016744905.1. Classification (GTDB taxonomy): domain Bacteria; phylum Campylobacterota; class Campylobacteria; order Campylobacterales; family Sulfurimonadaceae; genus BB10. The sequence continues at coordinate 149,620 of JADGDM010000001.1, forward strand.
AAGAGATAAAGAGAGTCTAGCGCGCCAGCTTCAAGAGGCGACACAAGTGCAAAAAGTAAATCTTCAAGACCGTGTTGAAAGATTGGTCTATGAGTATGAAAAATCTCAAGAGATACTTCAACAGCAGTCTAAATTGGCGACAATGGGTGAAATGTTGGCATCCATTACACATCAGTGGAAACAGCCTATTTCTACGATGCAAGCAGTGTTTTTAAATCTCGAACTTGATGAAATGATGAATGTTGGAAATGATGAAAAATACAAAGAGGGTATAGAAAGTATTAAATTACAAGTACAGTTTATGTTGGAAACTATGGATGATTTTAAAGATTTTTTACGACCTGACAAAGAGCATAGTGAATTTGAATTGCGCCGTGGTGTTGATGAGGTCTTCCATCTTTTCCGTATTCAGTATAAAAATATGGGTCTCTCTTTAGAGATGGATTGGGCGCCTAATGTAGTAGTCAAAGGTTATTATAATGAGTATCGCCAAGTTATTTTAAATCTTATTAATAACGCCAGAGATGCGTATGATGAAAATAATATCAGAGAAAAAATTATCGAAGTCGCTATTTATGTTGAAGATACGCATGGTGTTATAGAGATCAAAGACAGAGCTAAAGGGATACCTCAAGAACTTTTTGAAACTATATTTGATCCTTATGTGAGTACAAAAGAGGCTACAAAGGGGACTGGGATTGGTCTTTATATGGCGAAGACCATCATAGAAGATAATATGGGTGGAGAACTTTCAGTACACAATACTGATTTAGGAGCTGCCTTTGTTATTAAATTGCCTTTAGTAAAAGTGGACAGACGTTAACGCAGTTAGCGCTTATTTTCGAAAACATCTGCACTTTTGTGTGGATATCTGACATAATTTCTTCCTCTCGCTTACATTTTGATACAATCACATCATGCAAACACTTATAGGTCAAATTGACAATATTATTTTCGAAGATGATAGTTTTTTTATTGCTTCACTCAAAAGTAAAGAGAAAATCTCTGGACATTACTATGAGAGTGAAATTACTGATCTTAAAGGGGCGGCCATTAGCCTCAGTGGTGAGTATGAAGAGCATAAAAAATATGGTAAAAGTTTTAAATTTACTTCTCTAAAAGTCAATCAAAATCAACTATTTTTCTTTCTAAACAAAGTTATTAAAGGCTTTCCTAAGAAACTCTCTGCAGAACTTATTGAGAAGTTTGGAGAAGAGGGTTTAATAGATGTTTTAGATAATGATATAGAAAAGCTTTTAGAATTTAAAGGGATAAAAGAAAAACGTCTTCAAAGCATCCAAAACTCATGGAAAAAATATCGTTCTATGAGACAGTTGGGTGAATTTCTTTCCCCTTATGATGTCAGTGCCACCCTTCTGACTACAATAGCTATGTCTATGAAAGAGGTAAAAGACCCTATAAATCGTATCAAAAACAATCCTTATGTATTAACCTCTATTGCAGGTATTGGTTTTAAGCGTGCTGATGAAATAGCACTAAAAATGGGTATAGAGGAGAAGGCAGATAGACGTCTGGCTTCAGCAATGGACTATGTCTTAAATGAGTACTGTGAACAGCAGGGTAACTCTTGTGTGCATAAAGATATTCTTTTTAGTCGACTTGATGATAGCTTGAATTTCCTTGGACAAAATGCACTGTATGAGGGTGTGTTGGTTGAGCGTGTGATAGAGGGAAATATTATTGCTCTTAATCATGATCGGTATGCGCCTCTACGCCTTTATGAAGCGGAGAAACTTTTATATGATGAGTTTATTCGGCGCGCTAAGATAAAAGAAGAACCTATTGTAAAAGATCTTGATGGATTTTTGGAACATAGTGATCTCAATTTAGGTGAGCAGCAACGTAGCGCGCTAGAGAAGATTAATGATGGTCTTAAAATTCTCTTTTTGATTGGTTATGCTGGAACGGGTAAAAGTACAACATCAAGAACAATTTTACAGTTACTAAAAACAAAACATGATGAAAAAACGATTATGACCTGTGCGTTGAGTGGTATTGCTTCACAACGTATTGGAGATACTACAGGGTTTGAAAGCTCAACCATTCAGGCACTATTGGTGAAGTACGAAGAGCGTGACTATTTTCCCTTTAATGTAGTTTTGATTGATGAAGCGTCGATGATTAACTCTTCACTGTTTGCACGTTTATTGGTTAAAGTTCCCCGTGATGCGATACTTATTATTGTGGGTGATGATGCACAGCTTCCACCGATAGGGGCTGGAAATGTATTAAGTGATGTGATCTCTTTAGAGATTGCACCTATTGTAAAGCTTACAAAAATTTATAGACAACATGAAGATCAAGCGATAGCCTTGATTGCTAATGATATACGTCAATCCGTGGTACCACATTATAAAGAGGAATATGAAGATTTTTCTTTTATTGATGTCTCTATTTCTAACTATTATGGGGCTAAAAAATCAAGTTCAGCAAATGAGTTCAGCGCGCTACGTGATGAAAATACAGAGTCTATTTTAGCCACTATTATCTCAAAAGCGATGGAACACATTCCTAAGGCACGCGCACGTCTAAAAGCCAAAGAAATTGCTTCATATTTGAACTACTTTCAAGTGATATCTCCGATGAAAAGTGGTGTTTTAGGAACAGATAATCTCAATAAAGTGCTACAAGAGTATTTTAATCCAGATGCCAAAAAAGTGATTAAACGTGGCGAAAAAGAGTTCCGATTGATGGATAAGGTAGTACATATTAAAAATGAAAATATGACCTCTTGGAGTGGAGATGAGTTTAAAGACAACAGCGAGAGTGCGCAGAGACGTATCTTTAATGGAATGTTGGGTCTACTTTTTAAAATAGAAGAGGAAGAAGGGAGCATTTATGTTTTCTATCCTAATGAAGACCTTGTTGTTATCTATGAACTGGAGCAACTCAAATCACATCTTATGCTCTCGTACGCATTAACCATTCATAAGGTTCAAGGTATGGAATATGATATTGTTGTCATTCCTATGAGCTTTTCTCACTATATTATGCATAACACTAAGCTTTTATACACCGCTATAACACGTGCAAAAAACCGTTGTTTTATTATAGGAGAAAGTGGAGCATTTGAGTCAGCGTGTCGTAGAAACGATGTGAATAATAGAGATACTATTATTCTGGAATTAGGGCATAAATAATTTATATTGTATAATAATTAAAAATACTTCAGGACAAAAAATGAAAAAAATTCTAGTAACACTTTTACTTTTCGTAAATATGCTTTATGCAGTAACGGCGTATCCCCTATTATATCGTGGTATCGGCGATAATATTTATTCGAATACAGATGCCTACAAGCAACTTTTAAAATATGATTACTTTCAAAGGGGGCATGAAGCTTTAAATGTTTTTGTTGTTAAAAGTGATGCATTACGAGAAGAGGGTGCTTTTTTAGATGCAAGTTCTGATGCTAAAGCTAAAAAAAATTATATCAATAAACTTCGTGCCCTAGATAAAGAGAATACTTACATACGCGGAACGCTGAGTTCGGACTTACATAAACTGCGTAATGAACGTGAATTTGAAGTTTTACGTCTGATGAATACTTTTGATATGCCTGAATTGAGCAATTCGAAAGAGGTGAAAATCGCA
>JADGDM010000020.1 GCA_016744905.1 Sulfurimonadaceae bacterium
CCATATGCTCTTCTCTCCCATCTACTTCAGTGTCATACTCAACTGTTTCTGGCTCATAATCTTTATATAAATCTGTTTTTTTATTTTTCATAAAGACATTTTAGAGCGTTTATCTTTAATTTTTTATAAATGTGATTGGCTAGACTTATAATCTTAGAAAATAAAGCGCTATAATTACGTCAATTAAGCAATATGGATAAATTTATGAATTATGACATTATAGTCGTCGGTGGTGGTCACGCTGGAGTAGAAGCCTCTCTAAGCGCAGCGCGCATGGGACACAAAACACTTTTAGTATCAATGCTTGCAGAAAATGTTGGTGCAACGTCTTGTAATCCCGCCGTTGGTGGTTTGGCAAAAGGTCACTTGGTGCGTGAGCTTGACGCACTCGGTGGACAAATGGGACTTATTACGGACGATGCCGGAATCCAGTTTAGAATTTTGAACATTACCAAAGGACCAGCAGTTCGTGGAACACGTGCACAGATTGATATGGATAAGTACCGTGTCTTAGCGCGTAACTTGGTGTTAAATACGCCAAACCTTGAGTTAATTCAAGAAGTTGTGGACAGCCTTATACTAGAAGATGGGGCTGTTGTTGGGGTGAAAACTGACTTACTTAATGAATATAGAGCTAAAAAAGTCATCTTAACCACCGGTACCTTTTTAAAAGGTGTGGTTCATATTGGTGAAGTGAAGCAAAAAGCGGGTCGTTTTGGTGAGTTTTCTGCGGAACATCTCTCTGCGTCTTTAATTGAGGCAGGTCTTCAAGTAGGGCGTCTTAAAACAGGAACCTGTCCACGTATTGATACCTCTACCATTGATTTTTCAGTGATGGAAGAGCAAGGTGGTGACGTGGTGCCTACCCCTTTTAGTTTCCGTACGAACAGAGTAGAATTTGGTAAAAATAAGCCACAAATTCCTTGTTATATCACCTATACAAACACACTGACCCATGATATTATCGAGCAAAATTTCTACCGCGCTCCGCTTTTTACAGGGCAGATTGAGGGTGTTGGACCACGTTATTGCCCCAGTATTGAAGATAAAATTAACCGTTTCAGGGACAAAGACAGACACCACCTTTTTATTGAACCACAGACGATGGACAATACGGAGTGTTATATTAATGGTATGAGTACTTCCTTACCTCCTGAAGTACAACAAGAGATGATTCACTCTATTAAAGGGATGGAAAATGCGAAGATTGTACGTTATGGCTATGCTATTGAGTATGATTATGTCAACCCAACTGAACTTCAACATACATTAGAGACGAAAAAGGTTAAAAATCTTTATCTTGCTGGTCAGATAAATGGAACAACAGGTTATGAAGAAGCTGCCGCTCAAGGTTTGATGGCAGGGATTAATGCCTCTTTATCACTCCAAGGAAAAGAGCCATTTATTTTACGTCGTGATGAGGCGTATATTGGTGTTTTGATTGATGACTTGGTTACCAAAGGGACAAAAGAGCCCTACCGTATGTTTACCTCACGCGCTGAGTATAGACTCCTTTTACGTGAAGAGTCTGCTGATGTAAGGCTTACATCTTATGGGCATGACTTTGGCTTGATTGATGATGAAACCTTGCGCGCTATGGAAAGTAAAAAAGCACAGATCCAAGAGGGTCATAAGAGGCTAATAGAGACAACATATACACCAAATAAAGAGTTTATCGCTTTGCTGGCGACTATTGATGAAGAAAAAATCAGTGATAAAGTGAGTGCAGAACAGATCTGTGCCCGTAAGTCATTTACAATAGAAAAACTTCTAAAAATGATGCCTGAATTTAAAAAATACTCGCAGTACATATTAGAGGAGATTTTGGTTGAAGCAAAGTATGCGCGCTACATTGAGAAGCAGTTGGTTGATATTGCTAAAATGAAATCACAACTGCATATTAAAATTCCTAAAGATTTTGATTTTGCTAAGGTAGATGGTTTGAGTAATGAGATTGTTGAAAAGTTTCAGACTTTTAATCCTCCAACCCTTCACGCTGCTACACAGATTGCAGGAGTAACGCCTGCGGCTATTGATATATTACATATCTATATTAAAATAGACAAAAAAAATAAGAAGAGTTAAATGAAAAATTTTATTTATGTACACACGGGACACCGTATCGGACTAGATCGTTTTAGAAGAATGGCGGCCATTATTGAGCACCTTCAAGATATGGAGATAACACTGTTGACCTCAGATTATCGTATAGCGGGTGTTGGACGTCAGTATGGCTTTAAAAAGTCTGTTGGCGTGGATATTGTTAGAAATATTCCTCAGATTTCTCACCATGGAGATAAGATGGTGTTTGATTCGGACGAATTAAACTTGGTCTTACTTGAAGATATGGCCAATTATTTTTCTACATTTATTCGTATGAATGACAAGGTAGAGATTGAACAGCACCCTAAAGAGTTGATTATTAACCCTTATAATGGGGATACTCAAAATTTCAAATCTTACGCTATTGGTGATAAATATTTTGGAGAGTTCAAAAAAAATATCAAAGTAGGGCTTTTCTTTGGTGATGATGACTATGAGGAAGATCTCCTACGATATAGTGATATTTTTGAAACACTGAATCCAGAACTACTTTTAGGTTTCTACTATTTCTTAGACTATGAAGAAAAACTCTCCGCAAAGTTCAAAACCATTCATGAAGAAGAAGATTATGATGAGGTAATTACTCAAAGTGAAGTCCTCATCACCTCTTCTCCACAAGCAACACTTGAGTCTTTGGCCTCAGGTGGACGACCAATATATATCCAGCGCGCTGACTATGCGGATGATTTTATACCCCTCTTTGAATCACTAAATATTCCTGTTTTGAGAGATTTTGATAAGGCGCTCTTATTAACGACATTTGATTCAGTTTTATCACTAGAGTATCACAAACCATTACAAAACAGTCAAAAAATAGCTGAATTTATTAAGTCTAGCTTTAATTAATACACTATTCAATTACCTTTAGATACAGTAGCGTTACTAAATCTATACAGGTGAGTGAAAAATGGAAAATAATAGCAGACGTGGCTTTATGGGCAAAGCTTTTGGCGCCGTAGCTGGTGTTGGAGCAGTTGGTTCATTGGTTGCAATGAAACAGACTTGGGATCCTCTCCCAAGTGTTAAAGCAGCAGGTTTTACAAACGTAGACTTGACAACAGTAGAGGCAAATGTTCTCGTTGTTGAAAAATGGAGAGGGAAACCTATCTTCATTCTTAAAAAAACTCCAGAAATGTTAGCAAAGCAAAATGACGAGCAAAATGCACGTGATATTAAAGTAGGTGAAGATTCATACTTAGTATGTATTGGTCTTTGTACACACCTAGGTTGTATCCCAGCGTATGCCTCAGGCGAAGAGAAATTCAAATGTGCTTGTCATGGTGGAGAATTTGATACCTCAGGTATTGATATCTTACTTCCACCTCCATCCCCTTTACCAATTCCACCATTTAAAATTGATGGAACAACATTGGTTCTAGGTGAAGAGGGTGAAGAGTACAAAAAAATGAAAGAAGCTGGCGTTACCGTCTAAGCTTGAAAGGATAAATTTATGGCACATTTCGAAAAAGCAAAAAGTATTCATGATTGGTTAGATCAACGTTTAGCGATTGATAAAGTCAACAAAGTAATGCAAACTGAGTATTGGATTCCTAAAAATATTAACTTTCTATGGGCAATGGGGATGGTTCTTGTAATCACTTTCATGATGCTTTTAGTTTCTGGAATCTTTCTATTAATGTATTATCAACCAAATATCGCAACGGCGTTTGACAGTGTAAACTACACAATTATGCGCGAAGTTGAGTTTGGCTGGTTATGGAGACATGTTCACGCCGTTGCTGCGTCAGTTGTTTTCTTAATTATCTACATCCACATGTTTACAGGTATCTATTACGGCTCTTACAAAAAGGGACGTGAGATGATCTGGATCTCTGGTATGCTTCTTTTTGTTGCATTTTCAGCAGAAGCATTTTCTGGTTATATGCTTCCATGGGGTCAAATGTCTTACTGGGCAGGAATGGTTATTACTAATCTTTTCTCACTTGGTTCTTTAGAGATGAATGGAATTGTTGAATGGATTCGTGGGGATTATGTTCCTGCACAAGCTTTTTTAACACGTTTCTTTATGCTTCACGTACTTCTTGTGCCTTTAGCAATTATGGCACTTATTGGTATCCACTTTGCAGCGCTTAGAATTCCTCACGTTAATAACCAAGATGGTGATGAGTTTGATTATGATGAAGAGTCTGCTAAGTATTTAGCGGGAGACACAAAAGGTTCTAAAGTGATCCGTTTTGCAAATGATTTTTTAAGTAAAGATCTATTTGTAGTCGCTGTTTACCTAATCTTTTTCTTCTATCTTGTATTTTGGAACTATGGTTTTGCTATGGATCCGGTTAACTTTGATCCAGCTGATGGTCTAAAAACTCCAGCACATATCTACCCTGAGTGGTACTTCTTATGGTCTTATGAGATTTTACGTCCATTTTCTAAAGATATTGGTTTGATGGCTTTTGGTTTTGCACAAGTGATCTTTGTTCTTCTTCCTTTCTTAGATAGAAGTCCAAATGTAGCACCGGCTAATCGTCGTGGTCCATTTGCTATCTGGTTCTGGTTAATGATTGTTGACCTTATCGCTTTAACAGCGATGGGTAAACTACCACCAGAAGGTATCTTTAGTACAATTGGTCTGTATGCAGCAGTTACTTTCATCGCACTATGGGTGGCTTTGCCATTCATAACGATGATGGAAAAAAAGAAATAAGGGGAGCATGATGAAAGAATTTATAATATTAGGTGTCGTGACTTTCTTTTCACTGGTAACGTACTATTTGGTTGAGCCTTATGCTCACCACGTAATGCATCCACACGTTGATAGCAAGCATTTTGCTTATGCTGATCTTCCAGCACTTGAAAAAGTGGGTAATGCTGAAGATGGCGCAAACACATTTATGGCTGGCGGTTGTATCGGTTGTCATAATGTTGAGTCTATCGGTATGATGACGGGTATGGATGCTTTGGCTTCTGCTCAGGCTTTTGGTGGTGTTAATCCACCAGACTTAAGTAATGCGGGAACAATTTATGATGAAAAGTTCTTAGCAGACTTAATTCGTAACCCAGCCCATGCAACCATGGTTGAACACAAATTTTCTGATGTTAAACCTCACCCAATGCCACCGTTTTATGGCGCTGGTGGAGATATGGATCAAGAAGTTGCGGATATCGTTGCTTACTTAAAATCTATTGCAAAACCTGCTGAAGAGATTACTCCTGCTATGGCATATAACAATGCTTGTGGTCGTTGTCACTCACTTAAGTATGAGGGTTGGACTCAAATGGGTGAAAAACCAAACTTTAAATACAAAAAAGACGAGCTTCGTTATGACGCTAATGTTCTTGAGTATCAAGAGGGTGTAACTAAATATATGGGTAAACTGCCTCCAGATTTATCTATGTATTACAAATCTCGTGGAGCACACTTCATTGAGACATTTATTGAAGATCCACAAACACACTTAGCGGGAACTGCTATGCCTCGTGTTGGTGTAACTGCTGATAGTGCTGAAAAAATTGTTGAGCATTTAGCAGACAGTGCAGACACTAAACGTGTTGAACGTGAATCAATTGCTAAAAATGTAATGATTTATCTTTTAATCTTTACTATCTTTGCTTATCTTTGGAAACGTCAAGTTTGGAAAGAACTTCACTAATTCAAACAGCAAAAATTATAATGTAAGAGAGAATTCTGATTCTCTCTTATAACTTCTTCCAATAAGTAACATAAATCTTCACACTTCTTAAGAAATTGACTTAAATCAACCTTATTACATCAAATTAGGACTATTATTTAACTGGTACTTATTTTGCTTTACTAACTTTGTTATTTAAGTTTACAGGCAAAGGTATATTGTTGTGCTAGCATAGCAGTAACTCAATAAGATAAAAATTTAAGGAATGAAAATGAAAAAATTAGTATTATCTTTAGCGGCAACTCCGTTAATCCTAGGTGCGTTAAGCGTTCAAGCAAGTGCAGCAGAAGAGGGATTTAATATTCTTAGTGATGTTAAAGTAGCGGGTCAAATTCGTCCACGTTATGAAAATGCAAGTTCAAGTGCAGATGGTGATGTTGCAGCGCAAGCAGCAACAGCTAGAACAAACATTAACTTAAGTGCTAACCTGTTTCAAGTAGAAAACTTAACTGCAAATATTGGTGTAACATCTGTTAATTCACTTGGTCTTAACAATAATGCTTTCCAAGGTGATGATGGTAGTGATGCAACAAATAAAATTGTTGATCCTCTAGCTGCACGTATCAATGTTGGTAACATGAACTATAAAATCAATAAAACAAACCTAATGTTAGGTCGTGCGGTTGTAAATCTTGACAACCAACGTTTTATTGGTTCAGTTGGTTGGAGACAAATGGAAGCATCTTTAGATGTTGCTGCTGTTTCTGACAACAGTGTTGAAAATCTTAAACTATTTGCAGCCTACGCAGTAAATGCAAATACGGTTAAAGGGACAGCCGTTGATACCAACTCAGCACTATTTAACGCAAACTATAAAGTTATGGATGAGTTAAGTGTAACAGGTTATGCGTATATGATGAGTTCACTCTCTGATACTTATGGTTTAGCACTAACAGGTAAGGTTGGCTTAGGTGAAGGTATGAATTTAACATACCGCGCAGAGTATGCAATGCAAACAGAAGCGAGTTTAGAAACTAGAGATACAACCAATGCAACGTCTAATGTAAGTGGAAACTATGTTAATGTTGATGTAGGTGGTGTATTTGCTGGTGTTATTGCAGGACTTAACTATGAGATGCTAAGTGGAACTGATGGCGATGCAACAAATCCTACAGCTCAATTTAATCCAGCATTTGGTACAAATCATAAATTTAATGGTTGGGCAGATGTGTTTTACGTGGGTAACGCTGGATACGCTGGTGGTCTTAATGATCTTAATGTACGTTTAGGTTATAAAGCTAAGGGTATTGGTAAATTTTTAGTAATGTACCACATGTTCTCAGAAAATACTGCTACTGCTGGTTCAGCTGAAGCATACGGTAATGAACTAGATCTTCTTTATGCTAATAAAGTTCCTGGTGTAAATGGTCTTTCCGGACTTATTAAATACGCAATGTATATGGATGACACATCTACAAACAAGGGTGTGAATAAAGATGTTTCTAAAGCTTGGTTAGGTTTAGATTATAAATTTAAAACTAACTAGTCTATATTTATAACAATGTTAGAGTCTTTTTTTAAGACTCTAATCCCTCAGAAATTTAACAAATCCCCCAAATTACCGATCTTAACTCAAATCAATTTAGGTAAACTACACTTATGAAACATATTATATTTTTACAACTATTTTTATTCACTTTAATGGCAAATGAATACACGTTAACCGTCTTAGACGAAGTTGAAGTCAGTGGCGAACTGCGTCCACGTTATGAAGTGGCGAATGATGGAGTCAATAAAATTGCTAATGCTTTTACCACACGTCTAAATTTGGGACTTGAAACAAAAAAATTATTCAGTATTGAAAACTTAAGTGCACTTATTGAGTTCAATGGAAATATTAACTTGAGTCTTGATCCATATAATTCATTAGAAAATGGAAAAGTTGACTATACAATTATTGCTGATCCCGCAGGCACTCGAATTTCAAAGTTACAACTAAAATATTTGTGGAACAAGACAGAACTGTTAGCGGGTAGAGAAGCTGTTAATTTAGATAATGAACGTTTTATTGGTAGTGATAATTTTAGACAGCAGTATCAAAGTTTTGATCTACTTAGTGTTCAAGATAAAACATTAGAGAACTTAGAACTATATGCCGCTTTTTTAGCGCGCCAACAAGCGGTCGCTTCTTCACAAGCGTTTAATGAAGCCTTGATTTTCAATATGGCGTATAGCTTAGCAGCACCTATGAAATTGGTGGGCTACACCTATTTGATTAATCAACATTCTGATACCTATGGCTTAAGTGCTAGTGGGGTCTTTAAAACGGATGATATGTCGCTTAAATATCGCATTGAGGGAGCCAAACAAGTTAATCCTACTCTATCAACAAGACTACAAAATGTGGATTCACTTTATTATACTTTTGATATGAAGTTAGACTATTTGGGTTTTTTTGCGGGAATTGAGTATGAGGTCTTAGGGGGAGGTACCAATGCTACAGATGCAAGTTTTGCCACTCCATATGCTTCACTACACTCGTTTAATGGTGATGCAGATATCTTTTTAACTACCCCACAAGGAGGCCTCATTGATGTCCATTCTCAACTTGGGTTTCACTCAGACAATTTGGGAAAATTTAAGGGTGATTATCACTTTTATAGCAGTGAAAAAGTGATGACTAATTTTTATGGAAATGACAGTACAAATTTAGGATCAGAATTTGACCTCTCTTATGAAAAAGATATTGATTCAGTTAAAGGACTAAGTGCACTGATTCAAGCAGCATTTTACTTCTCTGGAACAATTGTTCAAGGTGGACAAGACTATACCAATAATGTTCAAAAAGTTTGGCTTCAGTTGGATTATAAGTTTCTCTTGTAAAAAAGACTACCTATCATTTATCAAGAGAAATAGAGACTTCTACAGCTATAATACAAAAAATCAAAATAATTTTAATACAAAAGATAATAGATGTTAATAGACAGTTATGATAGAGTCGTAGATTATATTCGTGTTTCTGTAACGGAACGTTGTAATTTTAGATGTACGTACTGTATGCCTGAAAAACCTTTTTCATGGGTTCCTAAAGAGAACCTTCTCTCATTTGAAGAGCTTTTTGAGTTTATGAAAGTGGCTATTGATGAGGGTGTCAAAAAGATACGTATCACTGGTGGAGAGCCACTGTTGCGTGAAGATTTAGATAAATTTATAAAAATGATTTATGACTATGAGCCTTCTATTGACTTGGCGATGACCACCAATGCATTTCTTTTAAAAGGCAGTGCACAGAGACTTAAGGATGCGGGACTGAAACGTCTTAATGTCTCTATAGATAGTTTAAAACCAGAAGTTGCACAACAAATTGCGCAAAAAGATGTGTTGGCAAATGTTTTAGCAGGTGTTAATGAAGCATTGGCAGTTGGTCTAAAAGTCAAAGTAAATATGGTACCTATGAAGGGTGTGAATGATGCTGAGATATTGGATGTTTTAGAGTACTGTAAAGAACGTGACATGAGTGTTCGTTTTATTGAGTATATGGAAAATGCCCATGCGGTGGTAGATATCAAAGGAATGAAAAGTCCTGAGTTGTTAGCACTGATCGGAGCGCGCTATGATTATAGTGATGAAGGTTTTGATGGTCACTCTCCTTCTCACTACTACAAAACATCAGAAGGCTATAAGTTTGGAATTATCGAGCCTTATGAAGATGATTTTTGTAAAACATGCAACCGTATTCGCTTGACTGCTGAGGGTAATCTTATCCCTTGTCTATATTTTGATGAGGCAATTAGTATCTCTAAGTCTATCAAAGCGGGTGATATTAAAGGTGCAGCAGCAGTTTTAAAAGAGGTTGTTAAAAATAAACCTGAGAAAAATCGTTGGAGTGAAGATGATGGTGAAGTTTCAGCGCGCGCTTTTTATGAGACAGGTGGCTGATTTTTGTTGCAGTTAGTTGAACATTTTTTTAGTATTCAAGGGGAGGGGCGCTATACCGGTGTTCCTTCCCTTTTTTTTCGTTTTGGTGGCTGTAATATGCGCTGTGAAGGTTTTGGTTGTGCGCAGACCTCTGATAAAGGTGTGACTGTTTTAGGATGTGACACGGTCTACGCAGTTAATAAAGAGCACTTTTCTCATGCTTGGAACAGTATCACAAGTGTTGATCAACTCATTTCGATAGTCGATCATTACGAGATTGATTATGCGATGGATATTGTCTTTACAGGAGGTGAGCCACTTTTAAATATGAGTGATCTTGTCTTTGTAGAGTTTTTAGACTATCTTGTTGAGCAAGGGCATAAAATTACCTTTGAAACAAATGGCTCCTTAGATATTGATTATGAACAGTTTCCTGTATACAAAGAGGTCATTTTAGCACTTTCAGTGAAACTCTCAAATTCGGCAGAATCTTACAACAAACGTGTCCGTCCTGAAATTATTTATAACCTAGCGCGCTACGCTAAAGAGGCATTTTTTAAGTTCTCAATCAATGAAGAGCTTATCTCACTAGGACTAGATGAAGAGATCGAAGAGATCTGTTCTCATGCCCCAAATATTCAAGTTTATTGTATGCCTGTTGGTGGTTCTAAAACTGAAGTAGAACAGAATGCTCTGCCTTTGATAGAGTATTGTAAAATAAAGGGTTATACTTATAGTGACCGTTTACATATTCGTATTTGGGATCAGATTAGTGGAGTTTAGATTATGATTATTAGAAAACAGTTCAAGTTTGAAAATGCGCATATTGTCCGTGGATGTAGTACTGAGCGTTGTCGCTCTTCACTTCACGGTCACTCTTATATCATCGAAGTACTTTTTGAGTCCAACTTTTTAGATAATGGTCAAATGGTTTATGACTTTGGCTTGATGAAGCAGAATTTGAAAGACTTGATAGATAGCTTTGATCATGCGATAACACTTTGGAATCAGGATGAAAAAACTTATCTTGAAGATATGAAAAAACACTCAGCGCGCTGGGTACTTTTACCAGTATCTCCTTCATGTGAACAGTTCTCACGTGTGATATTTTTGATGATTGATGCACTACTTAAACTTACCTCTACTCAAAATGGAGAAAAAGAGGTTAAACTCAACAGCATCATTGTTCATGAAACTGCAACGGGATATGCTCAAGGTTTTAGTGATGATGCGTATTCAAAAAATATGGGTGAGATAAAATTAGAAGATATCCATTTCTCAGACCAGGTAAAAGATGAGTGGAATGAGCCAAAGTTGTGGGAGATGATTTTAAACCAAGAGGAATTCGTCAATCCTCTTTCAGTTTAAATAATAAAGGCAGCTCAAGCTTGTTGGGCGTGCGTAAATTATAACTACTTACTGACCCACACTTAGTAAATCTTGCAAACTGTTATCTTTTTCAGACTTATTCATAGAAAACCGAATAGGTATAAATTTAACCAGACTCTCTTTTTTCAAAGTTTTAGAATCTGCGTCTTTTAAAATATATCCATTGGCTTTAGCAAGTGGTGAGACCATTCCTGGTGCAAACTTATCACAGATTGTAAAGCTTTTTCCATCAAAATATCCAGGAATTAAAAACTGACGTCCAGGCTTGGTACTGTAGTCATGCGCCATTTTTGTCTCAATAGCACCCAGATACTTCTCTTCATCCCCACTGAGTGCTAGGAGTATACTTTTCCCAAAAAGTTCAAATATTAGAGCAGCAGCAAGTGGATTACCAGGTAAATTTAAAACATAAGTATTGCCAATACGTCCAAACACCGTCGGTTTACCCGGTTTGATAACAATACCGTCAAAAATATTTTCATACTCAAACTGTCCAAATGCCTCTTTTGTAAAATCAGCCTCACCTACACTCACACCACCTGAAGTGATAATCAAGTCAGAGTCCAGCGCGCTAGAGATATGTTCATGGATACTCTCTAAGTTGTCATCAGCTGTTCCTATGAATTGTGTCTCACAACCCAACTCTTGAGCGCGTGAGAGAATAGTTGGCGTGTTTGTATTGTAGAGTTGATACGCTTCTACCTGCTCAAAGTGCATTTTTAGCTCATGTCCTGAGGCAAAAAGTGCTACACGTGGTTTTTTATAGACACGTACTTGAGAGATACCTTGAGAAGCCAATAGTGAGATATGGTGTGCAAATAGACGCTGTCCTGAATGAAGTAAAACTTCATTCGCTTTGATGTCTTCTCCACTACGACGAATATGTTGGGTTTCTCTGATGTTGGCATCAAACTTAACCTTCTCGCCATCCATAGTTGTATCTTCAGCGGGAACAACAGCTGCACAACCTTTAGGAATAGGCGCACCTGTCATAATCTTTACACAAAAGCTTTTATCTAATGTGATATCTTTATTGTCTCCTGCAAAGATGGTGTCTTGGATTTCGACACTTTGTGAGAGATGATTCATAGTTATGGCAAAGCCATCCATTGCAGAGTTGTCAAAAGGGGGAAGATTGTAGCGCGCTACGACACTTTGTGCTAAAACAAGTCCTAAGGTCTCTTCGATAGGAAGCAGAAGAGAAGTTTTCTGAGTAATGTTTGCATAGATTAGATCTAATGCTTTTTCAACGCTAACAGCCATAATAATCCTTTAGTCTGATTATTATAATAGATATTCAATTGAATTGAGGTAAAATTCGTTTTATGGAAATAATGTATGAAATGACTGTTAGTATTCATAGTTTTACTATTTGGATGCTATTTGCAGTAATTGGAACCAATGTTACAATGTTGATGCGTGCGCGTGATATTAGAAGTTATACACGTGGTATGCGTATTTTTATGCCTATCAGTGTGATGACTATTTTTGCAGTTATGTTTACGGGTATTGTGATGATGGCAGCAAAGCATCTAGAATTTACTATTGAAAATATTGTGATGATATTGGTTTCAGTGGCTTATATGTATGTTGACCTTTCAAGGTACAGTGCGCTAAAGCGTGCTGACTTCCATGAAGAAGGCGTATTACAAAAATATAGAAGAGAAGTATTTATCTCTTTTGGTCTGATCTTTGTTATCGTTGGTATGATGGCTGTTTGGATGTGGCAGTGATATTTTTATTTGATGAGGAAGCTGGTAAAGAGCTTCTTAGTATTAAAAATGAAAATTTCAAATACCTTTTTAAGGTACGTCGTCATAATGTTGAGGACATCATCAGTTTTAGAAATCCCAAAAATCCACTTATCTTATACAGCTACAAAGTTACTTCTATTCAAGGTCGTCATGCTTTTTTAAAGCTTGAAGATGAGAGTTTAAGTATCGTAAAAGCCAATAAAAACTTACATCTTGCCTGGTGTGTAATTGACCCCAAATCAGTAGAAAAAGTTCTCCCTTCTTTAAACGAACTCGGTGTTGATAAAATTACCTTTATCTATTGTAATCGTTCTCAAAAAAACTTTAAAGCAGATTTTAAACGTTTTGAACGTATCTTATTGACTTCTATGCAGCAGTGTGGACGTAGTGAGATGATGCAGTTTGATACTTGTCATTCACTCACTGAGTTTATTCACACACATCCAAGTACTGCGATGCTTGATTTTTGTGACACGGTACTAACGGCGAATGATAAGATTGAAACGGTACTTATTGGCACAGAAGGTGGCTTTTGTGAAGAGGAGCGTACAGCGCTTGAAAACTTACGAAAATTTCGATTAAATACGCCTTTAGTCCTACGCTCTGAAAGTGCGGCAGTAGCGATATCTTCTATCCTTTTATAATTAACATTTATCTTTTTTAGCTAGAATACAGCCAATAATTACAATTAGGCTATAAAAATGTTTGAAGAAATACAATTTGACAGAATAAAAAGACTACCAAAGTATGTTTTTGCAGAGGTAAATGATATTAAAATGGCAGAGCGTCGCGCTGGTCATGATGTTATCGATTTTTCTATGGGTAACCCTGATGGAGACACACCTGAACATATTCGTGAGAAACTGGTTGAATCAGCGCAAAAGACAAAAACGCACGGTTACTCAACGTCTAAAGGCATCCCAAAACTTCTTATGGCCATTAGTGACTGGTACAAACGTCGTTATGATGTTGATCTCGATCCTTTGACTGAGACAGTAGCAACGATGGGAAGTAAAGAGGGCTATGCGCACTTGTGTTACGCCATTACCAATCCGGGTGATGTAGCGGTTGTTCCTGACCCTACCTATCCAATTCACTCGTATGCTTTTATCTTAGCCGGTGGAAATGTTGTAAAGTTTGGTTTAGAGTTTGATGAAGATTATAAAATTGATGAAGATAAGTTTTTATCTGACTTAGCACGTGTTTTTAAAGAGAGTTCACCTCGTCCTAAATACGTTTTAGTAAACTTCCCACATAACCCTACTACCGCAACCGTGACACAAGAATTTTATGTTCGTCTTGTCGAGATGGCAAAACGTGAACGTTTTTATATTATCTCTGATATTGCTTATGGAGATATCACATTTGATGGTTATGTAACCCCTTCTATCATGTCGGTTCCTGGTGCCAAAGATGTAGCAGTTGAGAGTTTTACACTCTCTAAATCATACAATATGGCGGGTTGGCGTGTTGGATTTTTTGTCGGTAATGAAAAGCTTATTGGCGCGCTACAAAAGATTAAGTCATGGTTAGATTATGGAATGTTTACCCCTATTCAAGTTGCTGCTACAGTAGCCCTTAATGGTGATCAGCAGTGTGTAAAAGATATTACGGATAAGTATGACCATAGACAAGATGTGTTGATTGAAGCTTTTGATAGAGCAGGATGGAAAATTCGTCGTAATCAAGCATCTATGTTTGTTTGGGCAAAGATTCCTGAATGCGTAGCATATATGGGTTCTTTAGAGTTTTCTAAAAAACTTTTAACTCAAGCACAAGTTGCTGTAGCACCAGGTATTGGTTTTGGTGAGTATGGTGAAGGTTATGTGCGTATTGCACTCATTGAAAATGATAACCGTATTCGTCAAGCAGCACGTAATATTAAAGATTTTTTGAAAAAATACGGAAAAGAAGAGGGTGAAATCAATGCTTAGAGTTGGTGTAATTGGGGTAGGAACAGTCGGAACTTCTGTTGTAAACATCTTAAAAGATAATGCAGACATTATCCGTGCGCGCGCTGGTGCGAAAATCGAAGTTGTTAGTGGTGTTGTTCATAACCTTAATAAAGACAGAGGCGTTGATATCAAACTCTCAAACGACCCTATGGATATTATCAATGATGATTCTATTGATGTGGTTGTTGAGTTGATGGGTGGAGTTGAAGAGCCTTTTAAAGTGGTTAAAGCTGCTTTAGAAAAAGGTAAAGCGGTTGTTACGGCGAATAAAGCACTACTGGCATACCACAGATACGAACTTCAAGATATTGCTAAAGATATCGCTTTTGAATATGAAGCATCTGTAGCAGGTGGTATCCCAATTATCAACGCGCTACGCGAGGGACTTTCAGCAAATCATATCGAGTCTATTCAAGGTATCATGAATGGTACATGTAACTACATGATGACCAAGATGATGAACGAGGGTGTTGCTTATGAAGATATCTTACAAGAGTCTCAAGACTTAGGTTATGCAGAAGCAGATCCGACCTTTGATGTGGGTGGTTTTGATGCGGCGCATAAACTTCTTATCTTGGCGAGTATTGCTTATGGAATAGATGCAAAGCCTGAAGATATTTTGATTGAAGGTATTGATAAAGTTACTTTAGAAGATATCTCTTTTGCTAAAGAGTTTGGTTATACCATCAAACTGCTTGGTATCGCAAAACGTGATGGAGATGAAGTTGAATTACGTGTTCACGCAGCTTTGGTTCCTGAAGATGAGATGATAGCAAAGATTGATGGAGTTATGAATGCTATCAGTGTTATTGGCGATAAAGTTGGAGAGACACTTTATTATGGCCCGGGGGCTGGTGGTGACGCTACTGCTTCAGCGGTTGTTGCGAATATCATTGACATAGCGCGCTCAGGTAAAAGTTCACCGATGTTAGGTTTTGATAGAAGTTTAGAAAATGGACTTAAGCTTAAAAATAGAGATGGTATCGTTTCTAAATATTATCTTCGTCTACAAGTAGCTGATGAAGCCGGTGTTTTAGCCAAAGTAACTTCTCTTTTTGGTGATCATAAAATCTCTATCGAGACAATGTTACAAAGACCAACGGGTGAAAACGCTGCGAACTTACTTATCTCTACACATAGTGCGATAGAAAAAGATATTCAAAACCTTATGGTTGCTTTAGAGAAGTTAGAGTTTATCGCTTCTGCACCAGTGATGATAAGAATTGTTTAAAAGATTATGATATAATTCTTTGTCGGATTAACATGTAGCTTCGTTCTATTAATCACAGAACATTTGGAGCGCAGATTAGAGGTTAGAACTTTTTGAGTTCTAACCTTTTTTTTTGCCAATTTTTTGGCGGTTGTGAGTGGGTGGGAGCGACTCCAAAAGGAGCAGACGTGTTAACCCGTATAGTAGTGATTTTATTGATATTGTGGTGTTGGTTTCCAATGCCACTTTATTAATCATTAGGGGCTGATTACCCCTAATGAATTGCTATTGTCTAAAAGTGGTAAGTATATTGAGCAGTGATTGATATTTGTGTATTACTTGCTTTATAAAGATTGTTTTTGGTTCTATCAAGACCGAGGTCAGTATCAAAGTAGGTTGATGTAACGGTACGATTTTGACTACCTGTTCCATAAACACCAGTAAGATCTACAGTATTATTTTCATTAATATCATAAACACCACCAGCAGTTAAGTGGTATGCCACAACAGCAGGAAAAAGAACCAAGTTATTTGAAATTAGTTGATCATCGCCTTCTGAAGGGATAACATCTGTTCCATAATTTGCTCCTAGACGGATACCAAAAAGATCATTTCTATACTCAGCACCAAATGCAAGTACATGTTGAGAATCCCATTGAAAGTCCTCAAACCCCGCAGCACTACCATACATAAGATATTTATAATCTAATGCCACATTGATACTCTCTGTAAGTTCATAGTTTACACCAAGACCAAACATCCCTGGATTTGCCAAAGCTTCTGGATTGGCAAGACCATAATCACTTTCAATAGCTGTTTTATAGATTAAACCAAAAGTATACGCTTCATAATCATAAGCAAAACCAAGGTTCACACCAAAATCAACTGAACTGCCATCTTGTAATCCAGTTGGACTTGGCATCTCTAAACTAGAGTATTGTAAAATTGGTGTGATACCAACGCTATATTTACCATACTTGTATGAAAAAGGTGCCGCAAATTGTAAGACTGAAAGGGCATCTTGCATTCCTGCTGCATTGGTGACTGTCTCACCACTATAGTCAACACCCATGCCTGCCATAGACATCATTGCTACACCAAAAGCCATGTCATCGTTGATTTTTTGAGCGTATGAAAGTGCTGGTAAAATACTCATTCCTGCATCACTATCAACTTTACCACCGTTATCTGTATAAGAAACACTTGGAGAAAATAGTGTTAAGCCACCAGTTACTTCCATCTTCTCTTGCTTACTATATAAAGCAGGATTGTTTAGTGCACTCTCTGCACCGAAGTGTGTGGCAATTCCAACCCCACCCATAGCGCGTGAAGCGGCACCAAAGCCGATAAGTTGAGTACCATTGGTTGCCAATAGTGAACTTGTAATGATTGATAATCCCAAAGAGACTGTAAGTAGTTTTTTCATTTATAACTCCATATAATTTTATTCTACGTTATTATAAGTTGTAACATATTAGAAAGAGCTTAGAATGTTAAAAAATATTATTTATAGGTTTAAAGAAAAATTCAGTCTAGAGGGAGTATAATTCCTGTGATAAGTAATTAATGTGATGTTATTTAATGTTATTTACACAAATTAAGGAGAAAAAATGAAAATGAAAAATAAATTAGTTTCACTTGCGGCCGCTACAGTAATCGTAGCAACTATGACAGGTTGTGAAAGTACAGCAACTAGCGACTCAGTTAGTAAGACAGGTGCAACTGCTACCCACATCAGTAACCCTAAAGGTTCAGTAACTGGTACAGTTCAAGATACAAATGGTAATCCAATTGCTGGTGTTATGGTTTATTTAGCTGGTCAAACTGCTAAAACAGATGCGGGTGGTGTTTATAACTTTTCTAGTGTTCCTGTAACACAAACTACAACTACGGGTGTAGCAAATGTTGGTCAAGCACTTTCTGTTACAATCGCTGCTCCAACTGGATATATTGGTGCTACGGTTACAGTAACTCCTGCGGCTCAAATTGACAATGCTGAAGCTGGTGCAGCTGCTGCTGGTGCAACAAATGCAGTTGAAACTTTCATTGATGGTTACGTTGCATCTGCTGGTGTTGCAGTTCTTCCTGCATTAAGCTCAACTGTAAATGGTGTGCTTCGTGATACAAATACTGGTGAACCTTTAGCTAACAAAGTGGTTAACTTAGAGTTTACTGCCGGTGGTTCTACTGCTGGAGCAGCTCAAGAACAAGTGAATAATGCAGCTGTTAATACTTCTTATGCTGTAGAGTTATATACTGTAACTACTGGAACAGATGGTTCATTCTCAATGACTGGAATCCCAACTGATTCTACTTTTGCTCTTCTAGTACCTGGTTATACTACAGCAACGGCAGTTGTAACTGATGCAGAAGATGTTATCACTTTAGGTAATGTAAATGCAACTGTAATCACTGCACTTGATGGTGTTAATCCATATATTACTAGAGTAAACAATACAATTACTACTGGTGCTCGTGCTATTTTGGATGATAATACAAGAGACACTTTTGTAGTTAATTTTTCAGAAACACTTACTCCGGCAGCCTTACAATTAGCAGGAAACTCAATTCTTCTATATGCTGGTGATTCAACAACTACTCCAAGTTCAGTGGTTTCGATCCCTTTTACTGCAACTATTGATGCAGCAAGTAAAGCTATTACTATTACAACTTCTGCAACATTAGCAGATGGAGATAATGTAGATATCTTTTTTCTAAATGCAGATGCTATTGATAGTTCAGCTAATCCACTTGGTGTCGCTGTTCCAGCTGGTGTGGTAGCAATTAACTATGCCGCTAATAATGGTAATTATACACAGGTAAATTTACAAATCTTTCAAGAAGCAAATATTAATGCAGCTTCTGTGACAGGTTTAGCACAAATGACAAGAGATGATAACTTAGGTACTACTGATGATGATGCAGCAGTTCAAGCTATATCAAGCTCTTTTAATGATGTATTAGACGAAGCAGTAACTACAGGTTTTCAACAACTAAATAGTGCTGATAACGATGCTGGCCCAACTAATGATGCGCAAGAAAGACTAAGTGCGCTAGTGGCTCAACTTAATGGAACAGCTGTTCAAACTAATGCTGCGCGTGTTACTTTTACTCCAGATACTACTAATCCAGCATTTGAATATTATGTACTAGTTACAGATGTTACCGGTACAATTCAAAGATCTCCAGCAGCTATTAATGCTGTTGGAAATATTGCTACAACAAATGTATCAGTTGTAACTGACTTTGGTGGAGCACTTGGTACTGGTATCGCTCGTCTTACTGTAAGCGATATCAATGCAGTTGAACTTTATATCTCTAATGTACAACCAACAGATACGGTAACTATTATTCCAACTGACTCTTTAGGTTATGCAGGAACAACTTCAACAATTTCTTTAGTTGACAATGTAGCACCTACAACGATTTTACAAGACTCTTACTATGCTGCAGGAACATCTGGAGATAACGCTTCTGGAGCTGTAGTTCAGTACGGTAATGGTGGTGAACTTTCTGATGAAAATGGTGCAGTTCAAGTGGGTACTCCATACTTAGCAATCACCAATTCACTTTTAGATAATGAAAATGCTGCAGGTGATAAAGTAACTACTGGAGAGGATCCAGATGAAACTTTAAAAACTGAGTTATTTGATTTAAGTATACTTAATGGAGCAACAGGACTACCATTTATTGGTGCTACTGCTTATGATGCAACTGCATTTGCTGCTTTTAATGTACCTGCTAACCTTACAAGAACAATGGGTGTCGCATTTTCAGAAAACATCAAACTTACTGGTACACCAACTTATAATGGTACAGGAAGTTTAATCAGTGGCTATGTAGAAAATAATGATGTTACTAAGCTTGATACACAAGCTGCAGCAAGTGTTAATGCTGACCTTGTTAACATGGATGTTTCAAATGTTATGACTTTAGGAAATATAGATCATTTAAAAGTGATTGACTATTCTAGTGCAATTAGTGATTTAGTAAATAATCCTGCAACAAATGCAAATGCTAAAGTAGTTGTAAAAGATGAAATGGCGCCTATGGTTACAGAGGCAAAATTTAATGGTGATACAATCTCTATTACTTTTAATGAAGATGTTATCTTAGATGATGGTATGAAGATTGTTATTACAAGTGGTGCTAATTCAGATACCATTACTTATGCAGAAGCGGATACTCCAGCTACATGGACAGTTGCTGCTAATGTAATTACAATCCAAAAAGATGCATATAATTATAGTGTTTCTAATGTGATGAATGATTCAACATTATGGACAAATGGTACTTATGTTGAAGCTGGTCTTTATGGTGATGCGAATACATCTCATGCACTACTTTCATTTAACGAGGTTCCAGATACATTAGAAAATAGTTGGGATACTTATAATACAAATACTGGAGCACGTTCAGTAACTGCACCTAAGTTTGCTGTAGTAAATACTGTAGTAAACCCATTAGGCGCAACACCAGTAATTACTGGATTTAGTGCTGGAGATAATACAACAACAACTGCTCAAACAGTTGTATGGACATTTAATCAACCACTTCGTGTAACCAGTGCAGCTGATATTTTTAATGATGCTAATATTAATAATAATTCTGCAGAGGCGGATGGTTCAAGAGTTATTAGTGATGTAGTAAGTGGTGCTGGTTCAGTTGCTACTTATTTTGAAGCATTTATTGGTGCTGCACCAGATGCAATTACTGATACAGATACAGCAACACCAAAAGTGAATACAAAACTTACATTAAGTCCAAATGGAACAACAATGACACTTGTATTTACAACAACAACGGATATTTCGAATACAACAAACGATGGTGTTAGAATGAAAGGTGGAAACACTTTAGTGAGTGAATATGATAAATCAAGACAATTAAATACATTACAGGCTAGTCCTACTCTATAGTATTTATTTCAAAATCTTTTACTAAAGTCTTAGCGCATTTGCGCTAAGATTTGTGTAAACGCTTTAAGGTGATTTTATGAATAAATGTTTTTATACTCTTCTTCTGTTCCTCCCATTTTTTACCGCATGTACGGATACCTCAAAACATGAGAGTTTTTCTACAGCTTTAATTCAAAAGCTAGAGGTTACTGAAACTCCTTTTACAGTCAGCGCATCTACTCTACGTAGTTACAGCTCTTCTACACATATTTATGATTTTCCAACAAATGCCGCAGTTTTATTGGCGTTTACACAAGATGTTAATGAGTCATCGCTTCTGCATGGAATCACCTTATATAAACCTATGAGTTATTACAACAGTTCTGAAAATACTTATACTACTTATCTTGATCCAGTCACTATCGAAGCTCCTCAAACGTATAAAGATCTGAAGAATGTACGTGTGAATAAGTTGGATTATTTTGAGGCAGAGACAGAGTACCTTTTGGTCGTGACAAGTGAGGTGATGAGTGCGGATGGTAAACATCTGGATCAAAACACCTCATTTAGTTTTACAACAGCACTTCATGCCGACCTAACACCTCCTTCAATAAAATCAATGAGTCCATTAGATGGTTCTGGGATGAGAGTAGATGGGAGTGTGACGATAACTTTTGATGAAATTATCTATCCTTCTGGTGATTTGATTTTAGAAAGTATGGCAGGGACACCGATTACTTCGTCTACGGAGTATGGCAACAGATCGATAACAATTACTCCGGATGTGTCACTGAATCCAAATGGGCAATTCAGGGCTCGCTTAATCTCAGACATCACTGACTTAAGTGGTAATGTCCTCACGTATAATGCATTAAGTGAGTTTAATACAACATTCCTAGCCGATTTTGCTTTGAGTTCTGGAAATTGGGTTCCTACTGATGTACTGGATTTAAATACAGGGCCTTACTCTAAGTTAGAGACTTTTGAACTTGATGATAGAGACCTCTTTTATAATGCCACTGAGTTAAATAGTAGCAGCAATATTTTCAAAATAGGTCTTAATATCCAGAACTATTCTCCTGGAAATGGGTTAGGATTCCTAGGATCATTTGTTCCTTTTAAAACAGTAAGTAATTTTGACTATAACAGCTCAGAACATCGCGATATCGTAGAAGGTTCTGTTATCACTAAAATAGTAGTAGCATCAGACATTCTCTATGTAGCAACAAAGACACAAGGTCTCTACTTGGTTGATATATCTGATAAAAATAACTCTTATTTGATGCAAAACGTGCTTGTCGATGATTTGATAATGGATATGGCGTATGACTCTAATAATAGTGTACTGTATGTTGCAACAGCCAATAATGGTGTAATGGAGTACAATGTAGTTAATGCAGGTACACTGACTTATAAACAGACGGTGGCACTCTCGCCCGCTTACGGTTTGGCTGTCTTAGGAAACCGTATTTATGTTGCGATGGGTGAAAAGGGTTTGGCGTATTATGAGGGTTCTACTGTTCTTCAAAGTGGGATTGATACTTATGCTTTTGCACATAAAATTATTGTTTATAATGATGATCAGACAAGTCAACTTATGGTCGCAGATGCACAAGCCGGAACAATAGAATATGATGTAGACTTGAATAGAATTTTTTCTAAAAAATCACTCTATTATGCAAGTAGTTTATTAAGATTTGATGGGCCTAATGGTGAAATGATAGCCATTGTTGATAATGCTAAAGGGGTGCGGATATATGATGGATATGGAGGAGATGCACAGATACAACTCTCTAGTAGCAATAAAGTAGCGATTGATGTGAAGCATCAAGGCCTTATTAGTGATCCAGTGTACCCAATAGAAGAAACTTTTATTTTTGTTTTAAACGAAACAAATAATATTGAAATAATTAAAAATGCTAATTAGGATAGGTGAAATGATAAATAAACTAACGATATCCTTACTGTTTGTAAGCAGTACATTTTTAAGTGCAGCAGTGATGCAAGAGGCGCAAAGTGCTTTTGATAAAAATGAGTATGCGCAGACTGTTAAACTTTTACGTCAAGATGTCTCGGGATATGCAGACGTCAATCACCACATACTTTGGGGACAAGCACAAGAGGCCTTAGGCAATGATGATCAAGCTCTAAGTGCATATGAACGTGCTTTGATGATTGACAACTCTAATGTTGATGTGATGATTGCTCTGGCACGCTTGTATAAAAAAGTGAAGATGGATGATGATGCAGGAAAGTTGATCAATGACCTTAGTACTTATGTGCTGAGCCCAGCGCAACGCAGCGCGCTGTCTAACCTAGGCTCAAAAAAAGAGTCACTGAACAACTTTAGAGCGAGCGCGGGTATTTCAACTGGATATGACAGTAATGTCAACGCAAGTGCAGGCGCTGGTAATCTCGATGCTTACTATCAAGATTTAGGACTCAATGTGCTCACGACAGATGTAGCAGGTTCTGGATTTGTTTCGTATAAGGCAAATGCTTCGTATGTACACGAGCTTGGTGAGGCCAAAGGATTTTATGCCCAAGGTGACGCCAACTTTTATGGACAAAACAATTTTTCGGCTTCAGATTTTGATACTTATTATGGGCGCGCTAGTGCGGGAATGGGTTACAAATACAGTG
Source organism: Sulfurimonadaceae bacterium (assembly GCA_016744905.1). GTDB lineage: Bacteria > Campylobacterota > Campylobacteria > Campylobacterales > Sulfurimonadaceae > BB10. The sequence goes on from JADGDM010000020.1 coordinate 23,461, forward strand.
ATTATAGTGTGTATGTTCCTTTAGCGTATGACAGAGTGTATTATCTAGAACGTGATCTTTTACAGACTTATGCAATAGCACCAATACTTAATGCCGTGTTAAATAAGAACTTATTAATAAGCACCGGATTTAAGTATCAAATACGTCGTTATATCAATGAAAATGACAGCAGTCGTGATGACAATGTTTTAGGCGTAAATGCCGCTTTGATAGGGGTAATGGGTAAAAGTCTTGTTTATTTAAAAGGGAGCCTTGAAGAGTACAGCGCACAAGAGAATGCTACCTTTGTGGAGAAGACTCTTTTTTCTGTAATGACGGGTTTTACCTATAATGCAGGAAAAGGTTACTCTCTAGGGGGAAATTATCGTTTTAGATTTGCACAGTTTACTGACCCTGTAAAACCTGACTCTTTATTAATCAGACGAGATATTTACAACAGTCTAAATCTGAACGCTTCTAAGGTGTTTATGAAAAACTTTCAAGCAACATTAGATTATAAATTTATCCGTAATGCGTCTAATTATGTACCTGCGGATTACAATAAAAATATTATGACCCTTGGTCTTCAATATAACTACTAGGAATTATAGATGAAATTAATATTACTTTTTTTACTCACACTTAGTGGACTGAGTGGCAGCATCGGAAATGTGGCTTCAATGATTGGTGATGCAAAGATTGTGCGCGCTGGTGGAGATGTTTCTTTGGCTATCTCAACGCCTATTGAAGAGAAAGATTTGATTGTGACACAGGGACGTACGCGTGTGCAGATACTTTTAAATGATGATACGGTGATTACTATTGGACCAAACTCTGAGTTTGGATTTGATAAGTTTAATAACTCAGCAACGCCAGAAGTGAAAATGAGTGCTAAAAAAGGTTTTTTTAGAGCCATGAGTGGAAAGATTGGGAAGATTGCCCCAAACCGTTTTAAAATTAAAACACGCTCAGCGACTATAGGGATTCGTGGAACACACTTTATGGGTCAAATTGGCGCAGACAGCGAGAAGATTGCTTGTATCCGTGGTGCGATTACTATGACGACCGCATTAAAAATGTATGAGTTACCAAGTGGTCAAATGATAACATTAGCACAAGGTTCTTGGAAGCAGGAAAACTTGGATATGAAAAAATTTAAAAATGCTAAGGTTGAAGGTGCTGTCTCTGAAGAATCGAAGAAATCTTCTAATAGTGCAAATAGAGAAGTGGCTGTTTCTGAAGAGAGTGATATGCAAGAAGGATTTTTTAGCGATCAAATACAACGAGAAGAAATAGACAAATTTCGGGATCTAGTTGATGTTGATAAAATAGAACCTGAAATTCTCCCAGAAGTTATTGAGTTACCTACACAACCAGTTGGTTTTACCCCGGGAGCCAGTATAGAAGATACACGTCCTGAAAATGATATTTCTAATACGGGCACTATGAACTAAAGAAGAGTTATGGCGCGCTACTTATGGCAACTGCTTTTTACGCTACTGATCATATTTGGATCAGTATATACCTACCTCTACTCTAGTGAAAACCTTCTCTCCGTTGATAAACGTCTACGTGACTTTTTTTTCATTTCACGTGGAAGTATTCCGCATACTGACAACATCGTTATTATTGATATTGATGAAAAATCTTTAAGGCAATATGGGCAATGGCCTTGGTCAAGAGATATTGTGGCGCAGATGTTGGTGAACTTAACCAATGGTGGTGCAGGAATAATTGGACTGGATATTTTCTTTTCAGAAGCGGACAAGTCTAGTCCACGTCGTATTGCCAAGTCAATAGGCATTGATGCGCAAGAGCTCGATGATTATGATGAGATATTGGCTGGTGTGATTGAACAGACCCCTACCGTTGGTGGATATGTATTTGATATGGATCATCCCACAACAGAGACAAATCAACTCTTTTTACCCGGTATATACATCGAACCTTCTGGTTCTAAATCAGGAACACTTCCAGAAGCAGAAGGTATTATCCTCAATATTCCTACCTTGCAAGATAAGTTTTATAGCGCAGGATTTTTAAATAATATGCCTGATGTTTCTGGAATTATTCGTTATGTTCCGATGATGATCAAGTATGAAAATGTGATTTATCCCTCTTTGGCGATGGAGATGTTAAGAATATTTGCAGGTGTTCAAGAAGTTACTTTTGAGAATGTAGAGTTTGGTAGAGACCTAGTACAGATTGGTGATATCAATGTAAGTACTGATGATAACGTTCGAATACAGGTAAACTTTAGAGGGCCTGCTTACCATTTTCCCTATATCAGTGCGGCAGATATTTTAAATAATGATTTTAATAGTTCGAGTATTGAAGGCAGATTTGTACTGGTCGGTACATCTGCCGTAGGCTTGGCAGATTTACGAGCAATGCCTTACGATGCTTTAATGCCAGGTATTGAGATTCATGCCAATGTGATTGATAATGTTTTAGCCCAAGACTACTTTAGAATTTTAGAAAATTCACAACTGGTTGATATGGCAATTATAACAAGTCTGGCGATACTGTTTTCATTGATTTTTACTTTCTTGCGCGCTGAATTGTCATTTTTACTATTTATCCTCTTTGGTTTTTTGCTTTATTGGATTATCTATACAATACATTTTGAATACTACACCGTCATTAATATCCTATTTCCATTTATGACCTTGATTTTTAGTTATATCAGTGTCACCATTATTAACTATGCGTTTGTAACGCGCCAAGAACAAGCGGTTAAAAATATCTTTGCTAAAAAAGTTTCTAAAGCGGTAATGGAAGATTTGGTTAAAAATGGAGATCAAGATTTATTAAAAGCACGTGATTGTGAAGTGAGTATCTTTTTTAGTGATATTCGCTCTTTTACTTCTATTTCCGAACAAATTGGTTCAGCACACAAACTTATTAAGCTTTTAAATGAATACATGACCCCCATGGTGGATATTATTGCTAAAAATGAGGGTACAGTTGATAAGTTTATCGGGGACGCGATTATGGCGTATTGGAATGCACCAAATGAGGTGGAAAACCATGCAGATAAAGCAGTACGTAGCGCGCTAGAGCAGTTAAAAGTACTTGATGAAATCAATGATGGTTTGTATGAAACATATGGCTTTAGATTAGAGATTGGTATCGGAATCAATACGGGTGATGTTACGGTAGGAGATATGGGAAGTACAGGGCGTAGTGATTACACCATCATTGGTGATCAAGTAAACCTTGCGTCGCGTCTTGAAGGACTCAATAAACGCTATGGTTCGCACTTGATTATCTCCTCTTTTACAAAAGATAAATTAGAAGATGATTATCTGATGCGCTCTTTAGACTGGGTAAAAGTGAAAGGGAAAGCAGAGGCTGTTGAGATCTTTGAAGTGATACTTGAAACAGATAGTAGTCTAGATCAGATAGATGAATATAATATTGCCTTAGCGCAATTTCGTGATGGAAAACTTGAGAGCGCGCTGGAGAAATTTAAAAACTTAAGTAAAAAAACAGATGCAAAGCTTTATGATATGTATATAAGCAGGTGTCATCACTTTTTAGATAATCCTGAAATCGAGTTTACTGTTGTGGAGACCATGACAACAAAATAATATACTATTTAATGTAGGTGCTAATGAAAACTTTAAAACCAGAAGAGCTACTTAAACTTTTTGATGCCAGTGACATGGCGATTTTTAAATGGAAAAATGATGAAGGCTGGAGTATTTCATATGCAGCTGAAACAGTGGAAAAAGTATTTGGATTTTCCGATGAAGATTTTTTAAGTGATTCTATTACTTATGCTGAACTCATTCATAAAGAAGATTTACCGAGAGTTTTTGAAGAAGTTACTGATGCATTGACAAAGAATGTGGACAGCTTTGTACATAAACCTTACCGTGTCCGTCATAAAGAAGGGCACTATATTTGGGTAGATGATACGACTGTTTTGTTAAAAAATGAGGAGGATGTAGTTCTAGAGTTCTTAGGCTACATTCGTGATATATCTGAAATTAAACGCAGTGAAGATAAGTTACGTGAAATCAATGCGCGCTATGAGTTTGCGATTGATGGATCAAATGATGGTATCTGGGACTGGAATATTTTAACCAATGAGGTCTATTACTCTCCTAGATGGAAAGAGATCTTAGGATACAGTAGTCATGAGTTAATGAATGATTTCTCTACTTTCGAGAAACTATGCCATGCAGAGGATCTTATTTTACTAATGCATAATATAGAAGAACAATCTTCTCATGAGCGTGAAGAGTTAAGTATTCAGATTAGAATGATGCATAAAGATGGCACATATCGATGGATTTTAAATCAAGGTAAGATGCAATTTAATGATTCTGATAAAGCTGTTCGTATGGTAGGAACTCAGACGGATGTGACCTTGGAAGTTAAATACCAGGACTCTTTACAGAAAAATAAAAAGTTTTTAGATAGTGTGCTTGACAGTATTTTTGATGGAGTTATTGCCTGTAATGAAAAAGGAGAAATTACTTTCATTAATAAACATGCATCGAGAATGTATGGGATTGATTTTATAAACAGATTTAAGGTAGATACCAGTAGCTTACAGGCCTATGAACTAGATAAGACAACACGTATTGAAATAGATGACTTTCCAATAATGCGCGCTATTAAAACACACGAGCCACAAGAAAAAGAGTATATGATTATCCTTGAAGATAGAAAAGAGAGATTTATTCATACGACTGCTGTTCCAACGTTTGATAGTGATGGACATTTGAGTGGAGCAGTAGCATCATTACATGATATGACAACACGGAAAAAGAATCAAGACGAACTGATACGTGCTAAAAATGAAGCAGAGATAGCGAACCGCTCTAAAACACAATTTTTAGCCAATATGTCTCATGAAATACGTACGCCGATGAATGCAATTGTTGGCTTTTCTGAACTTTTAGAGAAGAGTGATATTAACAATCAGCAACGAAATTATCTTCAATCTATCCGTAACAGTTCTAAGACACTATTGACACTGATTAATGACATCTTAGACATCTCGAAAATAGAAGCAGGCAAGGTAGGAATAGAAAAGCATGAGGTTAATATCACGCAGATTTTAAAAGAGATGTATGATATATTTTTGATAAAGGCAGATGAAAAAGGGATTGAACTTCTTCTTGAAATAGAAGAAGGTGTTCCCGAGTATCTTCTTATTGATGAGATACGTGTACGACAGATTTTAATCAATCTATTAAGCAATGCGTTAAAATTTACACATAAGGGTTTTGTAAAACTACACTGTAGTCAACATAAGCGCGCTGGTGAACATATTGATCTTCATATCGATGTCATTGATAGTGGTATTGGAGTGGAAGAAAATCAAGTCGATAAAATTTTTGATCTTTTTGAGCAACAAGACAATCAAAGTACACGTGAATATGGCGGAACAGGTTTAGGTCTCTCTATAAGTAGAAAATTGGCATTGATGATGAATGGTAATGTTTATGTTAAAACAGAACAAGAAAAGGGTTCTACCTTCTCTTTATGTTTACGTGACATTATATTTAATGAACAACAAGAAGTGAAAAGTGATACGCACAATCTGGAATATATTTTTGAACAGGCGAATATTTTAATTGTTGATGACGTAGCAATGAACAGAATGTTACTCAAGGCGTTTATTGAAGATTATGATTTTAGAACTTGTGAGGCGACCAATGGTCAAGAAGCACTGGATCGTTTAGAAATTGGCATGCCAAATATGATTTTAATGGATCTTAGAATGCCCGTAATGGATGGTTATGAAGCAACTAAGAGGATTAGAGCGGATAAACGTTTTAAAGATATTCCTATCATTGCCGTAACGGCTTCTGTAGTTTTTAATAATAATGAAAATATTCATATTAAGGGCTTTGATGGATTTATAGAAAAACCTGTGAGTGAAGAAGCCCTTTTGGAAGTTTTATCCCAATTTCTTCCCTCAGAAGTTTTTGATCAGACATCTTTAAAAAATGAGTTGTCTCTGAGCCAAACAGGCATAGATTCTCTCTCTTCTCTATTAGTGGTTTTAGAAGATGACAAATTTCAAGAAAAAATTTCAAATGTGTTAGATGAGAACAACTTTGATCTCTATGAAGAGTTTGCCCATTATTTACAACGACTATCAGATGAATATGATAATATCTATTTAAGAAACTATGCCAAGGAACTATTGTCTCTAACTGAGAGTTTTGATGTGATTGGCTTGAAAAAATTACTTGGTGCATTTGAAACTATAAAGGTGAAAATATCAAACAGCGTATCTTAATTGTCGATGACACCCCTAAAAATATTCAACTTATTGCCTCTATCTTAAAGCCACTTGGCTATGCCCTCTCTTTTGCAAGTGATGGACAAGAAGCTATAGATATAGTTGCTAAAGATAAAATTGATCTTATTTTATTGGATGTAATGATGCCTATCTTAAATGGTTATGATACAGCAATTGCCTTACAAAAAAATGATGAAACTGCGCAGATCCCTATTATATTTATTACCGCAAAAGCAGATGTTGAGAGTATTACTCAAGGTTTTGATGTTGGGGGTGTTGATTATATTACAAAGCCTTTTCATGAAGCGGAGTTGGTTGCCCGGGTTAAAACACACCTTAAAATTTCTCATTTGAGTGCATCACTAAAACTACAAGCCGATCAGATGTATGAATTGGCAAATACAGACCCCTTAACAGGTATCGCCAATCGTTTGAAATTTAACACTATCTTAGAGCATTTAATTGGATCACATAAGCGTTATAATAATGCTCTATCTTTAGTCTATTTTGATATTGACCATTTTAAAAAGGTGAATGACACCTATGGGCATAAAATAGGAGATGTGATTTTAATTGAACTCTCAAAAATGGTTCAATTATGTATTCGTGATAGTGATCTATTTGCGCGCTGGGGTGGAGAAGAATTTATTATAGTTTTACCAGAGACAAATCTTGACTCAGCGGCTATTTTAGCTGAAAAAATACGTGCTTGCATAGAAAATTTTTCATTTGATGAAGACTTGAAAGTAACATGCAGTTTTGGTGTTGCTGAACTTAATAGTGAAGATGATGAGAACTCTCTACTTATTCGCGCAGACAGTGCACTCTATGAAGCTAAAGAGAGTGGACGGAATAAAGTTGTGGTGAAAAATTAGTTTTACATTGAGATAATACTTTAAGAGTTTAGATTGTACTATTTGGCAATTAAAATTTGGGTGTGATTTATGACTAAAATGATAGATAGTGTTTGTACGTATTGTGGTGTAGGTTGTGACATTGTTGGTGAAGTTTACAAAAATAAAATTGTAAAGATTTCTGCGCATAAAGATGGAGTTGTTTCTCAAGGAAAGCTCTGTATTAAAGGGAAGTACGGTTTTGATTTTGTTGACTCTGAGAACAGAGTAAAACGTCCACTTATTCGTAAAACATTTTTAGACAAAAATCCTCAAATCAAAGAAGTGATTGCTGATAAACTCATTGATCAAGATGATACTTGGTATGCGTGTGACGTAGATACAGCAACTACAGCGACTACTTTAAAACTTAAAAGTATCATTGAAGAGCACGGTACACACAGCTTTGCAGCCATTGGTGGTGCGAGAACTTCATGTGAAAGTGCATACCTCTTTCAAAAGTTTACCCGTCATACTATTAATTCTCCACACGTTGATAACTGTGCACGTGTATGCCACTCTCCTTCATTAAAAGGTATGCGTAAAGTAATCGGTGAGGGTGCTGCAACCAATCCTTACAATGATATTTATGATACTGAATTTATGGTAGTTATCGGTTCAAACACTACTGAGGCACATCCTATTGTTGCCAATCGTATGATTGACGCGGCACAACAACATAACAATTTAGCGGTACTTGATGTACGTGATATCAAACTGATGAAATATGCAAAACATAAGGCAATTATTCCTCATGAAGCAAATCTTTTGGTTCTAAATATGATGGCATATGTTATCTTAAGCGAAGAACTCTATGATCAAAATTTCATCAATACACGTACTAAAGACTATGAGGCGTATGCGCAGAAAATTTTAAATGATCCTTATGCTAACCCTAAGTATTTTGAAGACTTAGAAGGTTATGAATATCTTTCTAAAATGATTCCGAATATTGCCCGTGAATATGCATTGAAAAAATCAATGATTTTTTGGGGTCTTGGGATTACCGAACATATTGATGGCTCATACGCAGTAATGGCGATTACACACCTATCTCTTCTCACGGGTAACATCGGAAAACAAGGAGCAGGTCTTATGCCTCTTCGTGGACAAAATAATGTTCAAGGGGCGTGTGATATGGGTTGTCTTCCATATTATGATCCTGATTATCAAGAGCCTAAAGAGGTTGGTTTAATGACGCCTCAACTGGTGGATGCGATGATTGAGCATAAAGTTAAAGCGGTACTTAACATGGGTGAAGATTTAACACATATTCATCCAAATCTTAATAAAATAGATAAAGCTTTTGATAATCTTGAATTATTGGTCGTTCAAGAGATTATGATGAGTGATATTACTCAGCGCGCTGATATTGTTATTGGTGTTAAGTCAGCCTATGAAAAAACTGGTGTATATGTTAATGCCATGCGTCGTCTTCATCTTTCTCAGCCTCTCGTGCAATCAGATATGCCAGATGATTGGGAAGTTATTCAGATGTTGGATAATAAAATGGGTGGAGATTATAATTATAAAGACAGCTCTCAAGTTTGGGATGAGGTACGTGAAGTAGCGCATCGTCGTTTCTCAGGCGCATCATATTTACGCCTTCAACGTCACCGTAAACGTGGACTTCAGTGGCCAGTATATATCGAAGATACACCAGTTTTACACTTGTTAGACTTTAGAACAGATGATGGCTTAGGTCACTTTACCTACCACCAATACAAACAACGTGGTCAGATTCAAGAGATGAAAGACAATGAAATGACAGGTTATCACCTAACTACGGGTCGTACATTGGCACATTACAATAATGCAGCGCAGACCAAAGAGAGTGAAAAGCTAAACAAACGTTATCCGGAAGATATTCTTTTAGTTAACGAAGATGACGCAGCAGACTTTCCTACACCAACGGTTATTTTGAAAACTGAAAATGGTGAGAGTATGCCACTGACTGTAAAATTTACAGACCGTGTTATGCCTAAAACACTTTTTGTAACCTTCCATCATGCAAAATCAAGAATCAATGCAATTTTTGGAGATAAAAGTGATGAGCTTATTTTAACAGCTGCCTTTAAATCTATCAAAGTAGATATTGTTCCTGTTTAATGAGTAGAGCTAAGGGAAATATTGCCGAAGATAGAGCTACCTCTTTTTTACAAGAGGAGGGATACTCTATATTAGAGCGAAATTTCTATACAAAATTTGGCGAGATAGATATCATCGCTTATAAAGAAGAAGTTTTTCATTTCGTTGAAGTTAAAAGTGGTGAAGATTATGAAAAAGCTGTTCAAAATATGACCCCCAAAAAGATAGGACGGATTCTACGCTCTGTAGATGTTTTTATTAAGAAAAAAAATATTACCTCTGATTATTGTGTTGATGCAATGATTGTTACTCCAGAAGAAATTACCCTAATCGACAACATTACGCTTTAACTTACCTTTATCAAAACTTAATAATAATAATAGATTAAACTTATAGAAGTTAATTTATCATCTTTAGTTACAATTTGGCCAAATTATATCAATTTAGAGAATTTAAATATAAGTATTAAACAATACACGATATAATTTTCCAAATTAACAAAATAAAAGGAAACAACATGGCTAAATATGTAGAACTAAACAATGACAATTTCGAAGCAACAATCGCAGAAGGCGTAACAATGGTAGACTTCTGGGCACCATGGTGTGGACCTTGTCGTATGATCGCTCCTATCGTTGAAGAGCTAGCAGAAGAGTACGAAGGCAAAGCAACAATTTCTAAAGTAAATACTGATGAAGAGCAAGATATTGCTGTTAAATTTGGTATCCGTTCAATCCCTACAGTAATGTTCTTCAAAAATGGTGAAGTAGCAGATACTATGGTTGGTGCAGCTTCTAAACAAGCTTTCGCTGAAAAACTAGACGCTTTATTAGCATAGTTTTTAACGCCTAAGTAGCGCTAGTTATGCGACATGCTCGTATCTCTGTCTCCTTGCTACTTGGGTCTTTCTTCGGAGCAGCTATGATTGCTGCTTCATTTGCATACTTCAATTACAAATTCGCAGAATATAAATTTATCAACTTCAGTGAGTGGACTTTTTATGAAAAAAAGGCTATTTTTACCCCTAAAGAAGATTATTATATTGTTGTTTTCTACAGCTCTAAAATAAAAGGAACGTACGAAAAACTTCGTGATGCCAATGCTTCATACCCTATACTTGCTATAGATTATTACCAACAGACTTTTGATAATTCAAAACGTACCCAATCATTGCGCGCTGGGACGAATACAACACTCAAACTTATTCAACGTTTTAATATCTATAAAAGCCCAACTATTTTTATTATAAAAAAAGTCAAAGAGAAGCTTTATAAACAAGACAGTATGATACATGAACTCGATACACTTGATAATATTTCAAGTAAATTAAAAAGACTTTAAAAGGAATTAATTAAATGTTAGACTTAGCAATTATTGGTGGAGGTCCTGCGGGACTGACTGCTGGACTTTATGCAACTCGTGGTGGTTTAGACAATGTAACTATGTTTGAAAAAGGTATGCCTGGTGGGCAGATTACTCAAAGTTCTGAAATTGAAAATTATCCTGGTGTGACAGGTGAAATTACAGGTATGGATCTTATGATTCCTTGGCCTGAACAGTGTCAGAAATTTGGACTTAAACATGCAATGGTTGAAGTTTTACGCGTTGAGCATAAGGCTGATGGCACGTTTACTATCCATAAAGGGGATGGAACTACTGAAGATTCATTGGCTGTCATGGTATGTACGGGTTCAACACCTAAACGTGTTGGTTTTTCTGGTGAAGATGAGTTCTTTGGTAGAGGTGTTTCTACCTGTGCTACTTGTGATGGTTTTTTCTACAAAGGCAAAGAAGTTGCGGTAATTGGTGGTGGTGATACAGCTATTGAAGAGGCATTTTACCTTTCTAAAATTTGTAAAAAAGTTTATTTGGTTCACCGTCGTGATACTTTTAGAGCGGCTCCAAATACTGTTGAAAGACTTAAAAATACTGAAAATATTGAGTTGGTATTAAACTCATCTCCAGCTGAAGTTTATGGTGATAAGATGGGTGTAACTGGTCTTAAAGTGACTACTCCAGAAGGTGAACGTGATATTCCAGTTCCAGGTGTATTTACATTTGTTGGAAATGATATCAACAACCAAGTTCTTAAAAATGAGGATGGTTCTTTTATCTGTGATGTAAATGATTGGGGCGAAATTATTGTTGATTTAAAAATGAAAACTTCTACTCCAGGTCTTTATGCTGGTGGAGACATGCGTCTTGACGCACCTAAGCAAGTTGTTTCTGCTGCTGGAGACGGTGCAGTTGCAGGTATTCAAGCTATTGGATACATTGATGAAAGATTAAACGGATAATCACCGTTTAGAATACCGCTACTTGGCGGTATTTAGCTTCTTCTTAGAAGTCCTCTATAAGTAATATTTGAGTAAAATTTCACAATAATTATATACAAGGGTATGTGCATGGTAAAAGTAGGTGTATTTGGTGGAAACGGACGTGTTGGAAAATTAATTCTTGAAGATCTGAAATTGGATGAGAATATCTCTTTATCCTCGGTATATGTAAGAAATGAATTAGATTTCGCTATTGATCCTTCTGTTTTGGTTACTAATTCCCTAAAAAGCTTTTTAAATGCCTGTGATGTCGTTATCGACTTCTCACTGCCTGATGCATGTCAATCCCTTCTTGAAGCAGGTCTAGAAACTCCTAAAGCGATGGTTATAGGAACTACAGGTTTAGATGAACATCAACTAAACCTCCTTCAAGAAGCGAGTGAAAAGATGCCTATTCTTTATGCGACAAATATGTCTTTAGGCGTAGCACTGTTAAATAAGTTGGTAGAAACAGCTGCAGAAAAACTGGCTGATTTTGATATTGAAATTGTTGAGATGCATCATCGTCATAAAAAAGATGCACCAAGCGGAACAGCACTTACTTTAGGTGAAAGCGCAGCACGTGGACGTGGTGTTGATCTTGGTAATGTGCGCGTAAGTGGACGTAATGGAAATATTGGTGAACGCTCTAAAGATGAAATCGCAGTTATGGCACTTCGTGGTGGCGACATCGTTGGACGTCATACGGTAGGTTTTTATAATGATGGTGAATTTATCGAACTCAATCATACAGCAACAAGTCGCAATACCTTTTCAAAAGGTGCAATAAATGCAGCTAAATGGTTAAGTCAAAAAGATGCGGGTCTGTATAATATTGCAGACTCTCTAGAGTTATAGGAGCTTAAATGGAAAGAGAATTAAACGAAGAGTGTGCAGTAGTTGGTATTTTTAATCATCCAGAGGCATCTAAATTGGCCTATTTTTCACTTCATGCACTTCAACATCGTGGACAAGAAGCAGCAGGAATTAGTGCCAGTAATGGTAAAAAACTGCATGTGATTAAAGATCGTGGTTTAGTAACGCGTGTATTTGATGAAGCAAAATTAGCAACACTTAGTGGATCACATGCCATTGGGCATACACGTTATTCAACGGCTGGAGATGACTCTATTTTAGATGCTCAACCGGTATTTGCGCGTTATGACTTAGGCGAAATGTCTATTGTTCATAATGGAAACTTAACAAACGCTGCACAAGTACGTCAAAAACTAATTAAAAATGGGGCTATTTTTCAGACCTTTATGGATACTGAGAATCTTATTCATCTTATTGCTAAAAGTGATGAGGATAAGCTACTTGACCGTATTATTGATGCGGTTAAAAAGATTGAGGGTGCCTACTCTTTAGTCTTTCAATCTCGTACAAAAATGTTTGCTATGCGTGATCCTAATGGTTTCCGTCCATTAAGTTTGGGACGTGTGGGAGATCATGGTTATGTGGTTGCTTCTGAGACCTGTGCTTTTGATTTGATTGGAGCGACATTTATTCGTGATGTTGAACCTGGTGAATTACTTGTTTTTGAAGAAGGTAAGGCACCAGAATCTATTAAGATTTTTGAAGCAGAACCAAAACATTGTATCTTTGAACATGTCTATTTCGCTCGTCCAGATTCAAATGTATTTGGCCAAAATGTGTATCAACGTCGTAAAAACATGGGTATGCAACTGGCAAAAGAACAGCCTGTTGAAGCGGACATGGTTATACCTGTTCCTGATGGTGGGGTTCCTGCCGCTATTGGTTATTCACAAGAGAGTGGTATTCCATTTGAGATGGGTATTATGCGTAATCACTATATTGGTCGTACATTTATCGAGCCAACACAAGAGATGCGTGATTTGAAAGTAAAGATGAAACTTTCCCCTATTATTGATTTGATTAAGGGTAAAAAACTTATCGTTATTGATGACTCTATTGTTCGTGGAACCACGAGTCGTAGAATTATCAGAATGTTAAAAGAAGCAGGTGCGGCTGAAGTACATATGCGTATCTCTTCTCCACCGACAACAAATCCTTGTTATTATGGTGTTGATACTCCTGATACAGACAAACTAATCGCAGCGAATATGACCAATGAGCAAATTTGTGAATATATCGAGGCAGACTCTTTAGCGTACTTAAGTAATGATGGCTTAATGCGTAGTGTTGATGGTAACGAAGAAGATTACTGTACCGCATGTTTTACGGGAAATTACATCTTATAAGATATGAATAAGCAAGTATATACATTTGGGTCTTACCTAAAAAAGAAATTTGGCGTAAAAGTGACGAAGGTTCCTATCTCAATTTCAGGATTCACCTGTCCAAATATTGATGGAACTGTGGCAAAAGGGGGTTGTACCTTTTGTGAAAATGACTCTTTTAGCCCTTCACTGGATAAGGTTCAAGAACTTAAAGGTTTTTTCTTAAATCTTGATTCGACTGAAAATCCTCATCTTGAAAAGCAATTGGGACAACTTGAATCACAATTTGAATCTATCTCAGCGCGCCAGACAAGAGAGTATGGAACACAAAAGTATCTGGTTTATTTCCAATCATTTACCAATACCTATGCCCCTATTGAAACTTTAAAAGCTTTGTATGAAAAAGCACTCTCTTTTCCAAATGTAGTGGGTCTTAGTATTGGAACACGTTCTGATAGTATCACTGATGAAGCACTTGATTATTTAGAAGAACTCTCAAAAGACAAAGAGATTTGGGTTGAGTATGGAATTCAATCTGTATATGATGCAACCCTAGAACGTATTAATCGTGGTCATGATAGTGATAATGTAAAACAGTGGATAATTAAGACACGTCAGCGTGGTATCAAAGTCTGTGGACATCTTATTTTTGGATTGCCTGGTGAGGACAAGGAAATGATGCTTGAGACCGCTAAGCGCGCTTATGAGTGGGGATTAGACTCGGTTAAGTATCATCCTCTTTATGTTGTAAAACGGACGGCTCTTGCAAATGAATATGCACGTGGTGAATTTACACCTATTAATGAGGAAGATTATCTAGACGTATTAACCAAAGCAATGATTATGAAGCCTGCAGATATACATGTTCAACGTATCACTGCGGGGACTGATGATGACTCTTTAATTGCACCGCAGTGGTGTAGAGATCGAAATACACAGGTTAAAAATATCAATGGTGCCCTTAAAAAAGTAGGACTTAAGTACTAAGGCCTTATTTAATGGGCGTAGATATATTTGTAGTCTGAAACCTGTTTAAAGTAGGGTGGGAAAGGCATTGTAATCATAAAGCTTCTTCTTTTACCTGGCTCAAGATCCTGTGCAATAATAAAACTTTTTTCAATCTTCTGAGCGCGCTGAGACTTTTTAGCGTCAGAGGTTCCGATAAAATCCATAAAACTACTTGGTGTAAAGATGGTTGAGCCTTTTAATCTCCCCAGCGCATGTCCCATATTAACGATTTTAATTTTATACTCGACACTGCCTATCGTGTAGTCTCCTACATTGGTTACATATCCTTGATAAACGATGGTCTCATTGTTTAAGATACGTCTATTTTTAAGTCCAGTGATTTTTACTTTTTTTGTATATTTATCCAGTGCCATCATTGAAAATCCAGCGAGCATGCTGAGGACGATAAATGAAGTGAAAATCAGCATCAACATGACTTTAGGACTTTTTTCTTTTAAAGTGTATGCCACACTAATTATAAAAATAATAGATAAGATCATAAGCACCAAATAGTGCACAATAGTTAAGTGGGTCATTGACAAGCCGCCTTTACAGATACATTGTAATCTTTGTTGTAGTTAAAGTTTTCAACAACAATTTTATACTCTACAGTAGAGTTTCTATCGATATCTAACTCTATAATCGACTGTTTTTTAAAGGGGTTAAGGGGATAGAGCATATCTAAAAGTGCATTATTTGCTACCTTATAGAGGCCTACTTCAATTTTACACTCTTTAAAATTACGTTTTGATTCATTGCTAAGTTCACCTTTAATGATGAGTGCATTGGTGAATTCCAAGGCTTTAAGCGTTGTAATATCTATTTTATGTGCAAATAGATACGTATGCATCGTTTTATAGCCAAAGGTAGGGAGTCCAAGTAGTGAGGTGAAACTTAAGAATAAAAATAGAAGTGAGGCAAAAAGTGAACGTCTTAAAACCAGTGCTAGTATAAGAAATAGAACAAAGAGAACAAAAGCGACACCAAAAAGAATATAGTCTTGAACTATTAGATGGTGTAAAAAATATTGTATATTCGCTTTCATTCTATGTTGTAGCTTTTATGATGGACGTGAGTTTTTCTCAGCAATACCACTCATATTGAAGCGGCGCGCTAACTCTTGTTTGATACGATCTGGAGAAATATTTTTATAAGCAAGCGCCACCATAACATGATAGGTTAAATCTGCGGCTTCATAAATAGTCTCTTTTTCGTCATCATCTTTTACAGCGAAGCTAAATTCTCCAGCCTCTTCAACTACTTTTTTCAAAATAGTATTTTCGCCCTTGGCAAACAACTTGGCTGTCCATGAAGTTTCTGGATCTGCATTTTTACGCTCTAATAGTGTGTGATAAAGTTCATCAATCACCCCATATGCCGCAGTGGTATCCATTTCTACTTCGCCACTTGTTTCGCCTGAAGTAAGCTCTGTAAAGAAACATGAACGTCTTCCTGTATGACACGCTACTCCTTCTTGATCTACTTTGAGTAGGAGTGTATCATTATCACAGTCGATAAAAAAAGATTTGATACTTTGGATATTTCCACTGCTCTCACCCTTTTTCCAAATACGCTGTTTTGAGCGAGAAAAATAGTGGGCGACCTTGGTTGATACAGAAAGCTCAAGGGCTTCTTTATTCATGTAAGCCATCATCAATACTTCGTTATTTACTGCATCTTGAACGATGACAGGTAGAAGCTCAGACTTATCCCAATCAACACGATTTAAAATTTCATTCATTAGTTTTCCTAAAATAGTTAGTTGTTGTAAGCAAAAATTATGCCATTAATGAGGTGTTTGTTATGAAGATTAAAAGGGACAAGCCCCTCTAATTATTTTGCAGTAGTGCGCTTCTTAGTGTCTTTAGTATCAACCCAGATATTTGGTGTTGATCCACCAGGTGTTAAAAATATTTTAGCATCTTTATTTACTGTAAGTGCCTCATTAAATTTTGCTTGAACTTTAAGTTGTTCTAGCTGTAGAAGTCTCGGTGTTAATGATTTTGCAATTAAAAGATTTGCTTTTGCATTAGCATCTGCTTCGATTGTAATTGCTTGTGCCTTACCTTCTGCTGCAATTCTTACTGCGTCTGCATTACCTTGTGCTTGAGCAGCACGTTTAAGTGCATCTTGTTTTGCACGTTGAACTTCTTGCTCTGCTTGTTGAACTTGCTGTTTAGCCAACTGTACGCGTTCGATTTGCTCTTTTACCTTTTTAGGTAAAACGATTTCACGAAGTTGAACTGATTGTAGCTCTGCGGGAGTGTTTTCTAAGCTGGCAATACTCTCTCTCATGCCTATTTCAATTTTCTCCGCTATAGCGTTACGCTCCATTGGAAGGGCTTCTGCTTCATAGTTACCAACAACATTACGAACCACATCACGAACAACAGGATTAATGATTTTTTCTTCCCAGCTAAATCCCCAGTTAGAGATAGTTTGTGCTGCAAATTGAGCATTAAGTCTGTACTGAACAGTTAGCTCAATTGATACAGGAAGACCACGTTTATCAAGAACAGTAATCGCTGGCTTAGTTTCAATACCTTGGCCCATTAGAGAAGCTTTTTCTAAACGAGATGCATAGTTAATAATACGTACACGTGTATCAACTGTATAAACTTTTTGAATTCCTGGAATTATAAAGTGAAGACCTGGAAGTAAAACATTTTGTGAATACTCACCATTGGTTGCTAAGATTCCACGTTCACCCTCTTCGATGATCGTCACTGGTTTTGCGACAAATAGTAAAACAATAAGACCAATGATAAAGTACATAACCGTTGCTTTACCGCCACCTAAGTTGAAGTTTAAGTCGATTTTTGGAGGTTGAGGAGATTTTTTATCTCCACCGCCAAATGGATTTGATCCACCGCCATTGCCTTTTTTCTTATTAAAATAGTCATTCATATCTGATGCCATAATATACCTTCTTTCTTTTTATTTTTAATTTACGTATGTTAAATAGTGCTCGTACTGTTTATTGCGTCCAAAGACGATATCAAAATAAGTACTTTGTATTTTTTCTGTTATCTCACCGCGTGCGCCATTTCCAACGATACGTGCATCAATGTCACGAATTGGTGTGATTTCTGCTGCAGTTCCTGTTAAAAATGCTTCATCACAGATATAGAGTTCTTCACGAGTAATACGACGACGTACTACTTCATAACCCATGTCCGTTACCATCTCTATAACCATTTTTTGAGTGATTGATTCTAGTGAGTTGTCGCTTGGAGGTGTGATGATTTTTCCATCACGAATCATAAAAAATGCTGCACCTGTTGCTTCTGCTACATAACCTTGATCATCAAGTAAAAGACCTTCATCATAACCACACTCAATTGCTTCAAATTTTGCCATTTGAGAGTTTAGGTAGTTGGCTGTTGCTTTTGCTTTACCCATATTTGAAGTATTGGCTGGACGGCTGATTGAAGAAATTTTAAGACGAATACCTTTACGCATTCCCTCTTCACCAAGGTAAGCACCCCATTCCCAAGCTGCGAGAACAGTTTCAACTGGTGCATCAACATGGTGAACACCCATAACGCCGTACCCTAGAAATGCGAAAGGACGAATGTAAACATTGTCACCAGTAAATTCATTTTGTTTTACCAGTTCAATTTGTGCTTGATTCATCTCTTCAACACTATAAGGGATATCAATAAGGGTCATTTTTGCAGA
>JADGDM010000094.1 GCA_016744905.1 Sulfurimonadaceae bacterium
TTTTCTACAAAATGGGCACAAAGGATCAGAAAAAATTGCGACCTTATGTTTAGCATTTTCATTTCCATAAATAAGGTGTTCTTTACTGTAGTACTCAGCTTTAAAACTAGGACTCACCGCTGTTTTCAATGAAGCTCCCGTTTTAATATTGACGATATCTGTGGTCACAAAATCACCATTAATAAAGTAAATCTCTTTTTGAACAATGTCACGTTCTTGTCCGCCACGTTTTACATGGGCGTTAATTTTAACAATAACACTTTCCCAGCCCTTAGGTTGATTGAGTTTCTTCTTTTCGACCACTTGAACTTTAAGATTACTGACACTTGGATTAGAGCTGATACCTTTTCTAATATGGTTTTCAACATCTGCATTTGTTGCAGCACTTAAGCTCAGGCTACTTGCTAATAGTATCGGTGATAATTTCAACATCAATGACATCTTCATCTTCCTTTGTTTTTTGATTATTAGGTTTTTCAAAATTAATATTACTACTGTTATATGTACTTTGATTATGAGATTGTGCCGAAAAACGGTTAACAAACATACTTGTAAAGACAGAAAACTGCATGATAATTCCTAAAATATCTGTTAGAAATCCAGGAACGATCAAAAGAATTGCACCTAAAAGTGTAAATATATTGAGTTTTTGAAACTGCCCTATATCAATTTTACCACTTGCAGCAGACTGTAAGTTCTCCACCAGTGTACTTTTAAAGTTAGCTAAAATCACCATCCCAAAGAAGGCAGAAGCAAGGATCTCAAAAAAGGTATTTAATCCACCAATACTTGCAGAAATCTGCGTTGAAAGTAAAACTTCTAGAAAAAGGTAGATTAAAAAGTAGATCATGAAATTTTACCTATCAATGTTTCATAAACAGTCTCTACGCTTGACTCTTCTTTGTCACACGTAGCACGCTCAAAGATTTGAACATTACCATTAACCAACTCTTTACCAATGATTAAAGTGTATGGGAAACCAATCAGTTCTGCATCTTTCATCTTAAATCCAAAACGGTCTTTTCTATCATCTAAAACTACTTCAACACCAGCATCTTGAAACTGAGTATAAAGTTTTTCACCCAAAGCCATCTGCTCTTCGTCTTTGATATTAGAGACCATAATATTTACCATATATGGGGCAGTTTCTTTAGTCCAGACACAGCCTTTCTCATCATGATTCTGCTCGATTACAGAAGCCACTAGACGTGAAATTCCCATTCCATAGGTTCCCATTTCAAAAGGAGTTCCTTGACCTTTCTCATTTAAAAACTCAGCCTTAAGTGCTTTTGAGTAAGTTGTACCAAGCTTGAAGATATGCCCCACTTCAATCCCTTTTGTAAATGTCATCGGCGCGCTACACTCTGGACAAGCGTCACCTTCTTGAACACTATAAATATCATAATAAAGAGGCTCGTTTAAAGTACTAAGGTCTATATTATTCAAATCCTCAGCCTCTTGAAGGGCGCGATCAAATACATACTCAATATTCTCTAAATTAAGTGGTGCAAGCGATTCGTCAGTCAAACCCAGTTTCTCTAATTCTGCCTCTTCAAGATCTGAAATATCAAGTGCTCCAAGAGAGTTCACTGCTTTTACTTCTTGAAGTTCATCACAAGCACGTAGAAAAAAGAGAACAATTTTATCTTCTTCTTCAAAGTGAAGACGTTTTACAACTGAGCGAACACTGTTATAGTTCTTTAATTCAGTTGTATCTTTACGAATACCACGGGTAGCCGTTTCAACATTGGCGCCATATTCACATTTACTACATACAGCGATAGTATCTTCACCACTATCAGCGATAACCATAAGTTCTTTAGAACCACTACCACCAATAGCACCACTATCAGCTTCAACAATTCTAAAATCCAAATCTAGGCGTTCTAAAATACGTTTGTAAGTTGCTTCCATCGTTTCAAATTCACGGTTTAAATCTTCCGTTGTTGCATGAAAACTGTAAGCATCTTTCATCAAAAATTCACGTCCACGCATCAAACCAAATCTTGGGCGCGCTTCATCTCTAAACTTTGTTTTGATCTGATAAAGATTAATGGGTAGTTGTTTATATGAAGTGATACGGTTTTTAACCAGGTTCACCATCATCTCTTCATGTGTTGGACCTAGAACAAAGTCATTATTTTTTCTATCTTTAAAACGAAGCAGCTCTTTTCCAAACTTATTGAGTCGACCACTCTCTTCCCATAATTCACTAGGCGTTACAAATGAAAGATCAACTTCTTGCGCTCCAGCACGCTCCATCTCTTCATTTACTATGTTTTGAATCTTTGTTAAAACACGTTTTCCTAAAGGAAGGAAGTTATAAAGCCCTGCACTCACTTGTGTCACAAAACCTGCACGTGCCAAATAGATATGACTTGCCAATACCGCATCTGATGGTGACTCTTTTGTTGTAGGTATAAACGCTCTACTTCTTCTCATTATTTTCCTTCTTCATTAAATATATAATCCAACATCGCTACCATTTCATCTGTCTTTCCATCTTCATTAGAATGACGAATTTTCAGTGAAATATCATGTAAAAATCGTTTTAGTGTCTGTTCTGAAAGCTTTTGAATCTCTTTTTTATATTCATTTGGAATATATCCCGCTTCTAAAACACGTGCTGTTTCGGCATCTGCAGCTACCTGCGCAGATTGATACATCGCTTTTATAAGTGGCTCAACCCCTAAAGAGACTAAAGAGTCAAAATAGTGTTTAGTATAACGGCCAATAATAGAATATGAGGCCTTCGCTTCTTCTTCACGTTGTGCAACATTGGTTGTCGCAATAGATTTCAAATCATCAATCTGATAAAGATGAATACGTTCCCCATGTTCAAATTCGATATCTCTAGGGATTGCTAAGTCAAACCAGTATCTATCAAAATCACATGGATTAATAATATTATCTTCAATAATAGGCAATGGTGAAGATGTTGCTGTAAAAAGAAGGTTATATTCATTAACCGCAGAGGAGAGGTTTGCATAATCTAACACTTTACCGCCACACTCATCTACAATGAGTTGCGCTTTTGAACGTGTTCTGTTAATCACTGCAATATCAACACCTTTAGAAGTCAAGTATTTTGCACACAGTAGTGACATCTCACCTGAGCCAATAATTAAAGCCTTTGCCTCTTGAAAGTTAGCCATAACATCCTTGGCTTTTTGTACCGCAACACTCGCAATAGACACGGGTTTAGAAGAGATATCAGTCACAGAACGAATCTCAGACGCACAATCAAAAGCATGTTTCATCGCACGTGAGAGTTCTTTCGCACAGTACTTGTTTTCTAAAGAGAAACGGTACGCATCACGTAACTGACCGACAATCTGTGTCTCACCAATGACTAAAGAGTCCAGTGAAGCCGTCACTGCAAAAAGATGATGAATGGCACTTTGGTTATCAAAAATATCCGCTCGACCTTCCAACTCTTCTACACTGATTTGTGCGCGATGAGAGAGATGTGTAAAAATTGCGTTAGTGGCTTTAGCAACATCTAATGTATAACAAAATATTTCCATTCTATTACACGTTGAAAGTAAAATAATCTCTTGAAGATCATCATGAGCAATCAATCCCGATAAACAGTGGTGTTTTTCATCATTATGAGAAAATGCCAGACGTTCACGAATTTCTAAGGTAGAGTTTTTATGGGTAAAACTGATTGTGAGGTAGTGCACTAAAAATCTCTCTTCATCATGTTTTCAATAATACCTTGAAGTTCTACTTCACCTTCTACTGCACCTAATGCCTCATCTGAAAGCTGGCGCGCCAGTACATAAGAACGCTCAACACTTTTATAGTTATCCATCTGTGTTTTTATCCAACTCGAATCTTCGCTTGAAAGTGTTTTAGCATGACAAGAGACCAAACGTTGTTTATCTTCATCATTTAAATCATGATAAAGGTAGATATATGGCAAAGTACATTTGCCTTCTACAAAATCATTTAAAGCTGGTTTTCCTAAGGTCTTTTCATCTGAGACAATATCTAAAATATCATCTATAATTTGAAAAGCAAGTCCTAGATTTTTACCATAAACGCCATAAGCTTTTTCGTCTTTTCCACAAAGCAGTGCTGCACTGGCACAACTTGCTTCGATTAAAGAGGCTGTTTTATTATTGATCATGTCAAGATAAAGGTTTTCATCATCATTAAAAGTTCTACCCATTTCTACATCTTGCATCTCACCTACACTCAGAGCAGTTACTGCTGCTGAAACTCTATGTGCTATTTTTGGATCAAATTCTGTTAACGTGGTAAATGCTTTTGAATATAAAATATCACCTAACATTATCGCTGTTTTAGAGTCTTCTGTTGCATTGACTGACTTCACTCCACGACGGAGTTCTGCATCATCAATCACATCATCATGGAGTAAACTTGCCGCATGAATCAGCTCAATAATCGCACCTAAGCGCGCTGCCTCATTATTCTCTTCTTCAATCTTTAGAACCAGCTTAGCGCGTAAGCGTTTACCACCACTTAGTGTTGCAAAAAGTTTAGTTGCTCGAGAATAATTAATCTCTTCAACCAAGGTATTCATCTGATTTTCAACATTTTCAATCATATAAATAGCTACTCCTCTTTTTTACTCAAGTATTTCAAAGATACCTTTTCATCTTTATCCGAAAGGTACAGTTCAAACACCGCTTCATTTTTCTCATAATCAAAGTCTTTAAAACTAATCAAAATATAAGGTACCGCCCCATACATTGCTGAACGAGACATCAACTCAATTCTAACACTGTGATTTCGACGATCTTTATATAAGACGTAGTGAGACACTTCTTTGTTAAAGGTCTGTAAGTACACCAGTCCATCATTAATATAAAGTGTCCATCTCATCACAAGTAGTTTTCTAAAACCATCACCACTGACTAAGATCTTCTCTTGTTGATCTTTTTTAAGATGTACTTTTGCTGACAGTATAAGCTCAGCGCGCAGAGTAAAAGTAAACATAATAATAATTAAGAGAATTTTACCCACTGAGTACTCCAATAATTTTGGGATTATAGCACCCTCACACTTAAAGCTTACTCTACCCTTAAACGAGCAATGAACAGATAAAAACATCAATGTCAAAAGTGTGCCATTATTTCACAAATACAAACTTAACATTTGTCAATTTCCTATAAATTTAAGGTATCATAACAGCATGAAACGACGCCAATTTATCAGCTATTTTCTCTTATCTTACACCTCATTGATTCATGCCAAAGGCATACAAGAGTCCCCTCTTGGAAAATATGATGCTTTCAAGTTTGAACATCAACATAATAATGTCTATGTTATGCATGGAAGTGCAAATCTAGCAGAATCAAATAATCTCAATTTTATAAATAATGTCAGTCTTATTGAGGCTAAAAATGGACTAATCATCATTGACTCAGGAGGAAGTTACGAGATAGGTCATCATGTTTTAGAACAGCTTAAACGTATCAGTTCCAAACCTATCATCGCCATCTTTAATACCCACGATCATGATGACCATTGGTTTGCAAACAGTGCCTTAAAAGAGGCCTATCCTTCACTCAAAGTATATACCCATAAAAAGATGAGAAGCTCTGCGGATGAACTTTATGGAGGCGATTATTCTCAACGTGGATTTATCTATGAAAAAAATAGAGAAAAAGTCTTCGCTGATATATTATTAGACGATGGTGACACCCTTCGTATTGATGGAGAGGCATTTAGTATTACACATCCAGAACATGCACACACCAACTGTGATATTGCCATCACACACCACAATTCAGACACTCTTTTTACAGGAGACCTTCTTCTTAGTCAGACATTGGCCAACTTTGGACTGCATTCAAGCATCTGTGGCAATATAGACTTTTTAGAGAAGATGAATAAAAAAAGTTTTGCACTCTATGTCCCTGGTCACGGACCCAGTGGCAATAAAGAAGCGTGTTTTAATCCCTACTTTCACTATCTCAGTATTATCAAGGAGGAGACGCAGCGCGCTGTTGAAAAAGAGATAGCTTTTGCTGATTTAAAAGACATCAAAGAGAAGATTTTATTACGATTTGCCTGGGAAGAAAATTTCCACTTCTCTTATGGTTTTGTGGATAGATACATGATACATATTTATGAAGAGCTTGAAGCAAAAGAGTGGAACAGTGAGACTTAGTTACCTCCGGCTACCGCTACTTCAACATAGGTACTTGTGAAATAGAACTTCCCATCTTTGCTTTTAGCGACAACATAAAGATTATCTATTCTCTTATTATTCTCATCATACCAACCCGTATTCATCTTAATTTTAATATCATAATCAATAATTGAATAGGGTGTACTTTTCCACTTACAGATATATTGCACGCCTTCATTATAATACTCTGCAAATAAGTAGAGTTCAATAATATCTAAACTTGAGCGTATATTGATAGGAATAGCACCACCATTAGAAGCCAACGTGGGTGCGGTTAATTCTATACCACCCTCATAAAACTTCTCAGTACCAAACTGCTTTTTAATCTCTGCTATCTTTACTGTCTTTTCTTTATACTTCATTGGCTCAAGAGGTGGAAGTTTTAACGTATACGCACTCTTTTTAAAGCGAATTTCTCTATTTTTAGAGACTTCATATCCTATATTATCTTTATACCAGAGCTTTAATATAGAGGCATTAATATCTCGATATTTAAACTTCATAAGAGGGTTTTTAGAGACATAATAACTTGGATAAAAATCAAATACCAGCTGCGCATCTGCAAAAGCCTGAATATGTATCACCCTATCGGTGTGTACACGTCTTTTTAGTATTTCATTAGGAGTATACATTGAAGATTTAATGAGTACTTTTGCCAAAGTAATATTATTTTCATATTTTTTTGCTTTTATTTTTGTTTCTATTTTTGAAAAGTGTTCTATCTTTAGTACGGAGCTTAATCTTCTACTTTGATAATCACCTACAATTTTATAAACTCCACTCTCTTTAGCATCTGCTAAAGAGAAAATTCTATTGCCTTCTAGTTTAACTTTTATCGCTCTCTTTTCAGGATAAATCAATCCCTCAATCTCATAACTTTTATCTTCTGCCTGCGTAATATGTCCAATAATAGTAATATCTTTTGCATTAAGTGCCATTGTATAAAAGAGTAGTGCGAGGAAGAATATTTTCATTAGATATTTGTCCCAGCAAGCGATGTTTGTACAGATTTACGATGTAAATAATATTCACCCTCTTTCGATTCAATAATCACAAACAAACTATCCCTTTTTTCTGCAGCAAAATCAAAATAATTATGAGGATCCATTTTAATTTTTACATGGTAATCTATAATACTAGACTCTGTGCTCACCCAATGACAGATATATTTAACTTCCTTCCCTTCTTGTTCAGCAAAAAGATAAACCGCTTTAGCATCAATCTCTGAGCGTATACTCACAGGAATAGCACCTGAATTGGCTGCAAAGTCAGGAGCAAAGACTTCAATACCACTCTCTATAAATTCTACATCTCCAAACATCTTCTTGATGACAGGAATATGAAGCTTAACTTTTGCACTCTTTTTTTGCAACTCTATATTTTTACTTTCACGAAACTTAGGTGAGAATTTCACTGTAGTAGTGATGAAGTTACTCGCTCCTAAATTATCACTATATTGAACTGTTAAACTTTTCACTTCTTGATTTTTATATGCAAACTTAATCATTGGATTTGTACTCAAATAGTAATTTGTGTGAAAATTAAAAACTCTTTTATCTCCAGCAAATGCTTCTATATGTTTTATATGCTCTAAGTTGGTAGATTTGTGAACAATTAAAGCCTTTACCAGAGTAATATTTTTATATGCTTTTACCTTCGCCTTACTCCCAGCAGTCAGTGTTAATGGGAGGAGTAGTAAAACAGCTATCAAATACTTCATCTTTTCATCCCTCTGATCCGCCAATTGCAATATTGATGGTTTTTGCACAGACATAATACTTTCCGTCTTTTCCCAAACCAACCACATAAAGATTTGCTTCAGTATTTAAAGTATGATAGACACTGCCCATTTTAATTTTAATAGTATAGTCTAGCACAGAGGAAGAAGGAATAATCCACTTACAAACCTGATTGAACTCATCACTATAATTTTTAGTAAATACAAATGGGTGATTCATAGTTTTGAATCCGTGTGTTTTTCCAATTTCAATAAGTGGTGATAATTGATTGAACGCACAC
>JADGDM010000021.1 GCA_016744905.1 Sulfurimonadaceae bacterium
ATGTTAATGCTCTTTCTATTAGACAGTAGTTTTGAACTCAGCGCGCTAGAAACATTGGCTTGGATACACACCTTTTTACTTGGTTTTATAATGCTTATCATCTTTGCCGCCATGGCACAACTCTCTGCTGTTTTTAGTGAAACCAAACATCTCTTTGTTGACTTTTTACGTCTGGTCTGGATTTTTTTAATCAGTGGTCTTGTTATTATGCTTGGTGGATTTCTTTTTAATATTAAGCTTTTAGCTCTTGGTGGACTATTGGTTTTGATTGCCTTTGTTATTTATGTTTATGACTTGGCTTTGACTTTGAAAAACAGATCTCGCCGTACCTCTATTACTTTAAGTATGCTCACTTCAAATATCTTTTTACTTTTTGGTGTACTCAGTGGGATAATTATGGCACTTAATTTTTCTGGAGTGCTCAGTGTTGATGGGGGATATTGGAAAAAGCTACATATCGCTTCACTACTTTTTGGGTATGTTCTTGTCACCATTATGGGTGTGTCGACGGTGTTAATCCCTATGTTTGGCGTGACTAAAAGAGTCAGTGATAGAGAGTTTTCTCTTACTTTTTATAGTATGAGCAGTGGAGTTTTACTTTATATCTTGGCCCTGAGTATTGATGCTCTTTTTTTAGTATATATCGCTTATTCACTTGTCTTTTTTTCACTCTCACTGTACCTTTTTCATGTTATAAAGATGTTAAAAAATAGACGTATTAAAGAGCATGACATTTGGTCACAAAATATATATATTGCCTTTGGTGCGCTTGGCTTATCTATGTTATCTCTGGCCTTCTATCTTTTTACTCAAGATGTTTTGTTCTTAAAATTAACAACATGGCTATTCCTTGGAGGATTTCTCTCTTTTTTAATGATAGGGCATCTGTATAAGATTGTTCCCTTTCTTGCATTTTTTGAGTATTACTCAGAGTTTATTGGTGAACGTCAGGTGCCTATGTTGCATGAGTTGATTCCACAGCGCGCTGCGATGATGCAATTAATCTTTACTATGCTGGGCTTTATCATTGTCTTACTGGCAATCATTTTAAACCTTAGTGTGATTTTTAAGGCAGGGATTTCATTTTTAATTGTAGGGGCACTCTTTTTAGTCTCGAATGTCTTCAAAATATTATATAATCATGCAGAATAAAGTATATATGAGGAACTAATAATGGACGCAAAAGTATTTTTTGGCTCAGATGAGTATGAAAATGGAAGTTGGAGTGATAGACACTCGCCTTTTAACAATAAAGTAGTTTCACGTGCAGTGATTTGTGGTGCGGATGATGCGGATAAAGCACTGAAAATTGCACAAAATGCAAAAAAAGATGCGGCTGCTTCTACTTTGTCACAACGCTGTTCGTGGTTACTTGATGTGGCTCAAAAACTGCGTGAGAATAAAGAGGATATCGCTACAACTATCACCGATGAAGTAGGTAAACCAATCTCTTTTGCACGTGTTGAAGTTGAGCGTTGTATAGAGACTGTTACTTTAGCAGCTGAGACTATGAGAACGATGCATGGTGAGACTTTTTCAACAGATGCTATGCCCAGTGGCAAAAAAACATTGGCATATTTCTCGCGTGTTCCAGCAGGTGTTGTGGTAGCAATTACGCCTTTTAATTTTCCATTAAATTTGGTAGCACATAAATTGGCACCTGCTCTTGTTGCTGGAAATACAGTGGTTCTAAAACCAACACCAGAAGCGCCATTAACTTCATATAAATTTGCAAAACTTTTTATCGAGAGTGAATACGCAGTAAAAGATGCATTGAGTGTTGTTTACGGTGACGCTGAAGTAGGTGGCGCACTGATTAAAAGTGATATTCCCCGTGTGATTAGTTTTACTGGATCTGTTCCCGTTGGTAATATCATTACTAAGAGTGCGGGTATTAAAAAAGTAAGTTTAGAACTCGGTGGAAATGCAGCAACTTTTATTGATGAAAGCGCAGATCTAGATCTGGCTGCAGCGCGCTGTGCCTTAGGTGCTTTTGTGAATTCTGGTCAGGTTTGTATCTCTCTTCAACGTATCTATGTGCACTCTAAGATTTATGATGAATTTGCTCAAAAAATGGCAGCTGAGAGTGCTAAACTTATTCTTGGTTCTCCTTATGAAGATGATACATTTATGGGACCTGTTATTGATGAAGAAGCGGCGCTTCGCGCTCAAGGTTGGGTACAAAGTGCTATCGATGAAGGTGCGCGTCTAATGGGTGAACTAAAGGTTGAGGGCACGATGTTCTCTCCTGTAGTGATGGCAGATGTGACTGATGATATGGCGATTGTTTGCGAAGAAGTTTTTGCACCTATTGTCTCGTTAGTAAAATGTGAAGACTTTAGTGAAGCGATTCCTAAAATGAATAATTCACCTTACGGTCTTCAGTTCTCTATCTTTACCAATGACCTTCAAAATACTCAGCGCGCTATCAATGAGCTTGATGCTGGTGGAATTGTCATCAACGATATGCCCACACTTCGTTTTGATATCCAGCCTTATGGTGGAGTAAAACTGAGTGGAGTAGGGCGTGAGGGTCCTAAGTTTGCTATTGAAGAGATGACAGAAATTAAATCAGTAGTTATCGCTTAATTGTCTTTGAAAAAACAATCCATCATCGTTAGTAGCTGCCTTTTAGGTGAGCTCTGTCGCTATGATGGTACTGCTAAAAATACCCTAGAGCTCTCCAATGTTCTGGATAATTATAATATCATCCCTTTCTGCCCTGAAGCCCCTTTGTTTGGAACGCCACGTGAACGTATTTCTGTTGTAATCGTTCATGGAAAAAACCGTATTTGGATAGATAATACTAAAGTAGATGTAACAGATAAGTTAGTAGACTATATCGATGACTTCCTCTCACTGCATAAAGAGGTGACTCTTGCACTATTAAAATCTAAGTCTCCCTCATGTGGATATAAAACTACCCCAGTATTGGATGTGGATTTGAAAAAACTTTTTAATGGAAATGGAATAGCGGCGCAGATGTTTGAAGATAAAGGTTTAGAGGTTATAGATGAGATGAATTTTTTAGAAAAACTTATCTAACCCCTTTTGCGTAAAGACTCAAACCTTCTCTAATATTTTTCATACTATAGAGATCATCTATCTTTACATAGGTACAACCCTTAGGAAGATTAAAAGTTACTTTCCAGGTTTTTTTATCTCTTTTGTACACTTTGACCAAATGCATTGTTTTATCATAAAAAGCGATATTTGGAAACCAATTATTTTTTCCAAGACTGTGTATGGTTAATTTCTTGGTCTTTGACACATCAATCCAGTGTGCATTATGTGCACGATTTAGTGTCATATTCTGTTTGTTTTTAATACTTTTTAGATCTAAGTGTGCTTGTGACATATCAATAATATAGTGCCAGTCGTCTTCACTACTTCTATTAATGTCTAGAATTTCACAATGTTGTTTACGAAGTGCATCACGTAGTAAAATAGGATCCGTTACATACTCAGTTTTTAAACTGATTTGCCAATGAAATCCACTCTCGTCTATTTTTGAGTTTTTTGTAATATAGCGGTAGTAACCCATCGAACGTAATGATTCTGACATCAGTTTTATAAAGTAAAGAGAATTCCCATTGCTGGTAAAAGTGAGATTAAGATTTTGTGGTTTATCAAAAAATAGTTTTAAAAGACCATTCTCTTTTAAAGTATCTACAATTTTAACAACATCAAGTCTATCTTGTATGATAAACTCATCACTATCTTCAAAGAGAATATGAATAAAATTCTCATTTTTTAAATATTGGTCTTCTCCAAGTAGTGTTTGAATCTTCTCTTCTATACGCTGCTTAAGAGTCAGTTCTATAATTTCTTGTGTATTAAAAGTATGGAGCTCAGATGTTTGATTGTACTCATGATGTTGATCAAGTAACTGAGGTTCCGCAAGGAGAGAGAGGGTTGTAATAAGAAGTAAAAAAAGAATTTTTACCAATTTTTACCTCTATTTCTATTTTTAAACTCACTTTTTGAGATTTTTTCTAAGGTACCATTTTCGTATATTAATCGCATCTTTTTTGTTTCTCTAAACTTGATGATTTCATCACCCAATTCAAAGTCTACATTTCCATGTCCAGATACAATTAACCATGAATCTTCACCATTAAGTTCAATCTCTTTTTTAGTGATCTTTTGAGTTTTTTCATAAGTAGTCAAGTTTACCATTCCAATCCAAAGTTTTGTATTTGGCTTGATAATAAGTTTGGTAGGTAAAATAGGTTCTTGAACGGTATTATTATTGATATTTTGAAGTTCTTGGTCTGTGATAATAAGTTCATCAGTATCAATAAGTGGCTCTTGTATTTTATCTTTGACTTGATCAATAGCGCTATTATTTATCTCCAAAGCACTCTCTTCTGTAGCACTTGTATTACTTTGTGTTAGTACAAAAATAACTACTAAAACAATACTGATTAGGGCCATCGATACGTATTGAAGTGTTTTGCTTTTGGAAGGGGCATAGATAGCTTGTTCGACTTTTTTAATAGGCTCATTGACTCTGCCTTCAAACTCGGCGCGCAGTGCACTAAGATCTACTGAGTACTCTCTCTCTAATATGGAGATAAATCCAGAAAATTGAACCTTGTTAAGGCTTTCAAAATCTTTATTTAAAATGTGTTCAATGGTAAGCTTCGCAATATGCGTGGTTTCGTAGATGCGTTGGGCACCTAGGGTCTTTAATGTTTCAAAGCTATTTTCCATTATCTCATCCTATCCATTAAAATTGCGCCAGCTACACTGACATTTAGAGAATCAAAGTTGTTTTTCATTGAAATCGAGACTCTGTTTTCAATCTTTTTTAGAGTACGTGGTGAAATTCCTTCACCTTCTGCACCAAGAATTAAGGCACGTCTGCCTTTGAATGTCGCTTCACGTATATCTTGACCATCCATATCTGCAGCATATAAAGAGTACTCTGCCATAGACAGTTCGTTTAATACATCATGAATATTGGTGTGTACAATAATTGGCATATCCAAAAGTGCGCCTGTACTTGTACGTACTATCGGTGCAAGCTGAATATTTTTTAGTCCAGTTATGACAATACCGTCAACACCAAGTGCGTAAGCTGAACGAACCAATGCTCCAATATTGCCTACATCACTGAGCGCACTGAGGACTAAGATAAAATTAGAGTTTGCATACAGAGAGCTGTCGCTAAGTTCTATCTCTTCCATCTCACATAAAAAACCTTGATGATTGGCATTTTTAGTCATTTTTTGAGCAGCTTCATGAGGGATGCGTTTAAGTTCAATCCCCAACTTGTGTAGTTCAGAGAACTCTTTTTGATCTAAGTCTTTAGAAATGAAGAGTGTCTTTATTTTATCTTTGTGATGATCAATGGCATAAGCCACTGGTTGTTTTCCATAAATTAACATAGAGTGATTCTATCTAAATAATTCTTAAGGAATTATTCAGTTTCTAAAAGCCTTGTGTAGCAGGCTTTTGGCGTCTCTCCTGTAATCCTTGCAATAAGTTTAGCAGCAACTTTTTTTGGTAAATCAAAAGATAAAATATCACGTTCGTTAAATGTGGTTTCATTCTGGGTTTTTGCTTCAATGACAACAACCCATTCGCCTTTAATATTGCTACCAACACTCGCTTGAACGTCCAGTACGCTGCCACTGTAAAATGTTTGGTGCTTTTTAGTGATTTCCTTGGCTAAAAAGATTTGACGTGAACTATCAAGTTCAGCTATTTCACTAAGTAATTTACTGAGTCTATGAGGAGATTCATACAATACAGTAGTGTAACCGTTATACAGGGCTTCATTCAGATCTTTGGCTCTATTGCTTCCCTTGTGTGCTAAAAATCCTAAAAATAGCATTTTAGTTGCTACAAACCCACTGGCAACAAAAGCAGTGAGTACAGCATTTGCACCGGGAAGAATATCATATTCAATGTTATTGGCAGCACAATACCTGACAAGTTCTTGACCTGGATCGCTGATACCGGGCATTCCTGCATCACTAACATAGATAATATTTTGTTCAAAATATTCAGGGCTTAGTTTTTCAATGAAGTATGATTCATTATGTGAATGTAGAGAAGTGAAGTTCTGCTCTTTTTCAATAAGCAGACCGTGACGTTCTTTTAAAATATGTATCAGTTTTTTAGTGACTCTGGTATCTTCGCAAAGTAAGATGTCAGCATTTTGAAATGATTCGATAGCGCGTAGTGAAATATCAGAAATATTACCGATAGGTGTTGGAACAAGTGTTAGCATGAATAAACTTTAAGTGAAGGTTTTTGAAGATGAAGGGTTTCAAATGAGAAAATCTCATTTGAGGATTTAAAAAAGTAAAAAAATACTTTTTTAGTCCATTGCATAACGTTTTTTGAATTTCTCAATACGTCCAGCTGTATCAACAATTTTTTGTGAACCAGTATAAAACGGGTGACAATCATTACAGATATCGATACGCATTGTATCTTTAGTACTTTTAGTAGTAAACTCGTTACCACATGCACATGTTACTGCACATTCAACTGATGTAGGGTGAATCTCTTTTTTCATTATATTTCCTGTTTTGATACACGCTTAATACGTATATCTATATATTTTAATCCGTATAGGTGCGGATATTTGAAGACGAATTTTAGCGAAATATTCCTATATATGCAATTAAAGCACTAAATTAGTGTAGTATTTTACAAATTAAAGGAGAACTTATGTTAGAAGTTGGAATGAAAGCACCAGAATTTTGTCTGCCAAATCAAGATGATGTTGAAATTTGTATGAGAGATTTGAAGGGAAAATGGATTGTTTTATACTTTTATCCACGTGACAATACTCCTGGATGTACGACTGAAGCGTGTGAGTTTACAGAAGCAACGCCACAGTTTGATGATATGAGCGCAATTATTTTAGGCGTGAGTGCAGACAGTACCAAAAAGCATCGTAATTTTATAGAGAAAAAAGAGTTGGGTATTACGCTTTTAAGTGATGAAGATACATCTATGATGCAAGAGTACGGTGTTTGGAAAATGAAAAAAAATTATGGTAAAGAGTATATGGGAATAGTAAGAACCACTTTAATTATTGATCCAAAAGGAAATATAGCAGAAGTTTGGAATAATGTTAGAGTAAAAGATCATGTAGAAAAAGTTAGAGTAAGATTAGAAGAGTTACAAGCCTAGGCTTGTAACTTTAAAAGTTAAAGATTAGTATCTATAACGTAGATATACACGAACATCTTGAGCAGTGTCAACAACTGAACCTGCACCTTGTTGAGGTGTTAATGTCTCTATTAAGATAGGTGTTCCAGTCGCATTCCCAAAGAATCCATTACTACCTGTGTATTTATAGTCTAGGTAGGTATAACGAATTTGTAAGCTAAAGTAATCATCTACTAAAGGCTCTGTGAAGTAAGCTTCATAAGCATCACCACGTGTCGCAATTTTTGATCCTGCATAGGTATCTTCACCATAAGTGATTGATCTCCAATTTTGTGAACCTTTATTATACTCTAGCCCCCAACGTCCCTCTTCAGAGATAAGTGATGGAAACTGCGTTCCAATCCATGCTGAGTAACCAAGTAGTTTTTCTGTTGATCCTAACATTCCTCCACCCTCAAGACTCGGGTCAGTTTGAGAAAATGATGCAGATCCAAAGATAAGTGTTTCATCTAAAAAGTCACTCCACTCATCACCAATACCATCAATGGTTACACTAAGTGTGGCACTTCCTATTCCACCAACGGTTTTAAAACCATTGATAACTGGGAATCCAGGTGCCTGTGGTGCTTGATAGGTGATATCTGCATCAATAAGGTTATTGGCATAGTAAAACTGTGTAGCAATAGAGTATTGACCATTGTCATAAGGAACAAAAATTAAACCACCAAGATCGATGTTTGGAATATCATTTTCATTGGTTGCATATGGTGCTGCTTGAGAAACTACTGCTGTTTGAGGATTCACTGTCATAAAACGTGCGTTAGCATTGGTTCCACCACGACCAGCACAAAATTTCACATACATACCTTCGATACCAGTTAACTCTTCAAACGAGAATTTAGAGCTTAGGCCATCAAATTCAACATTGATGGAGTGACCTTGAGGAGAAGCAGCCGAATCATCATCACGATAGTTAATTAAGTGACCATTTAATGATGGGCGACGTCCAATACTAAATGTCCATGGAATATCTGCACCTACAAACGTATCATTTTTGTAGAAGAAATAAGCAGAACGTACTCGAACTACATCATCATAAGGATTTTCATTACTAATCCAATCAAATGTTTCCATTGGTGCATATGAACCGCTTCCGCTACGCGCACCATAAGCTTTATTGTAAGCTAATTGACCTGTAAAGCTCATATTTTCACTTGCGGCCCAATTCATATTTAACCAAAGTCTATTGGTTAAGAGAGCATCATTCTTCTGTGTAGTACCATCAGCCATTTTATAATTAAGGTTATCTAGACTTGTACGTAAATCTACACCCCACTTAATACGGTTACCTGAAGTCTGTTTATTAAGCTCTCCAATTTCTTCTTCTAAGTCAGCAATTTGCTCTTCTACACTAACTTCATCATCTTCATCTTCATCTTCATCTTCAGAGTCTTCGGTATCCTCAGAATCTTCGTCTTCCTCTTCAGAGTCTTCGTCCTCAGAAACGCCTTCATCATCTTCATCAACTTCATCTTCGTCTTCGATATCCGAAGATTTAGAGGCTTTTAACTCTTTCATTTCACTTTTCATTGTATCAAGCTCTAATTGCATCTGTTTAAATTGTTCAAACATCGTTGCAGCACTGGCGTCTGAACTTAAAATTACAGCAGCTGCAAGTGATATTAATAGTGGTTTTTTCATAAAACTCTCCTAGATTTTGTAGGTAACATTAGATTATGTTATCAAATTGTCTCCAATGGTAGCCAAAGAAATCTGAATTCTTTCTTTAAAATTAGATAACTTTGTGATGAAATTATTCCAATGAAGAGTTAGTAACTGAATATTTAATTTTATTATATGTGATGTTATATATCGTTTTTAGTAATTAGATGGATTGTATTAAGTTTGTTTAAGAAAAAGAAGACTATAGTTATTAGATAAATTTATATTATGGAGTTTAGAAATGCAGTTAAAAAAATCAATAGTCTTAAGTATGGCCACGTCTGTCTTATTAGTAATGAGTGGATGTAGCAGTGATTCTAGAACAGATGAGAATGGAGATACAGGCTCAGGTACGGGCGACACTATCAAGCCAATTACAATAGGTGGTAAGGCTATTGATGGTTATTTACGCTTTTCAACAGTATGTCTTGATTTAGACAACAATGGATATTGCCAAATAGGCGATGAGCCAGCAGCTTCTACAAAAAGTGATGGCTCTTATGAAATGACAGCCACTGCTGCACATCAAGCACATCCAAATTTTGCTACAGCAAATTTGATTGTATTTGGTGGTCAAGATAGTGACACGGGGAAAGATTTCAACAATAAACTGGTTGCTGCATTTGATAAAGATAATACAGGAGAGGTTTTTATTACACCTCTAACGACGATGGTTGCTGCAGTTAAAGATTCAACTCAAGGTGTAACAAAAGAAGAAGCCGAGACAAAAGTGGCTGCAATGTTAGGATTAAAACCTTCAGATATGAATGCAGATCCTGTTGCAAAAGCAAAGGCTGGAGATAGAACGATTCTTTCGGCTGCACTAGAACTGCAAAAATCTGTTGAGGTCTTAGCATCCGCTTCAGGTGGTGATGAGAAAAAAGCAACTGAAAATGTCTTTAAAGCTTTAGCTGAAGGTGTCAAAGACTTGGATGTTGCAACACTGGATACAGCTACAGCAACGGTTAATACACTTTTAGGGAGTGTTGATAGAACACAACTTGGTGTTGATGCTACCAAAGCAGTAGATGCAGCGATTGTATTGGCTAAAAATGTAGCAGCGGCAGTAGATGCAATGGAGTCTGGTGTGGACGCTTCTTTAGCAGTTGCTGCAGTAGCGAATACTATTGATAATGTACAAAAGCAGATTGAAAAAGATGTACAAGATAATGATGGAGTCACTGCCGTTCCTGAAAATGCTGCGACTGACGTTAATTTGAATTTTAATGTCTCAACAACCAATGTAACCAATGTCATTGTATATAATGTTATTGTTAATGAGACAGGTGTTGAGTTAAGTGATGAACAGTTAGCAGCACTTGTTGCAGCAGGAGTTGGTTATGATTCAGACTTAGATGATATTAGTAAAAAAATAGAAACTTCAGATGATGGTGAATTAGCATCTATTGGTGAAAAAGTTGAAGATGCAGTAGAACAACAAGAAGAGGAAAAGGCACTTTTAGCAGCGGTCGATACTGATACCACTCTACAAAGTATTTTAGCTTCAGAGGGCGTTTATTCTATACATTATGACTATTCACGTGGTGGATTAGAAATTCAAAAGCATATTTTAGAAGATGACCTTTTAAATGATTATCAATATGACTTTGAAACATCAACATTTGTATTAGATACAAATGAAGAAGACAGTAGTGAACAGTATTATCAAGAGATCGTGATGGGAGCTAGTGGTTGGGAAGTTGAAAGTGAATCAGAGAATAATAAAAACTTTGAATTTACAAATGAAGGGGACTTAGTATTCTATGATAATTTTACTAGAAATGTTCTTTCTGTTAATGCATTTAATGCAACTGGATTAAAGATCGCAAATATATACCAAGGTTTTTTTGGTCTGAATATAGAAACATTATTTTCTACAGGCGCTAAATATTACTCATTACTAGAAACAAAAGAGACAATTTCTGGAGCAGCTGTATCGAGTGACGAGTATAGAGTTTGGTATCAACCAAGTGGATCATGGAATGAGCAAACTCAAGTTTGGACACCTGATGAAAATCCAACAAATGATAATTATGAGAGAGAACACACAGAAGTTGGTTATAGCACATTAGTTGATTTTATGACGGCAAAATCGACTACTGCTGAAGGTGATATCCACAATAAGAGTCTTAATTTACACTACTATGATGATCAAGAAGAGAAACATTATAATTTACGAGCTTCACTTGCTGAAAACGGAGTACTTAATATTGTAAGAGAATATTGGGATGATGTTAATCAGGAAAGTATTGAAGAAGTAGGGACTTCAGGAACGTATGAATTAAAAACTTTAGGCAGCAAAGAAGTGTTGGTATTGACACCTCCTGATATATATAGAACACAATGGGAAATGGATCAAAATCGTACACAAGCTTATTATGTACACAATGGAGAGGTTCTAGCTACGCAAGTATCAAACGATACGATTGATTATAATGGACATGTATTAGAAGTATTTGAGCAAAATGGAACAACAACAACCTTTGTAAGCTTATCTGAAATAATTGGAGCCAATAAGGTAATACCTTATCATTTAAATATCGATAGCGGTGAATCGTACGAAGGGGTAGAGTTCAAAGCAGGATCTGAATTGACGCTTTACAAAAATATGGAAGTACAACAAGATGATGGAATGGGTGGGACATATACAACATATGAATTAACTGCAGTCATGACGTCAGCATCATCATATATGTTAGAGACAATAGGTACTGAAGAAGTTCTTAGTATAACAATAGGTGGAGAGAAACTTCATCAAATATTATTAGAAGTAAATAATCAAGTTGTTCAAACTTATATGGATATGCATTCAAATACAATTCAATACTTTGGTAATCCAGAACGTTATTATGCAGAAGTTGCCTATACAAGCTTAAATGATTTTATAGCATCAAAAGCATTAATAGAGAATAATCATAATGGGCTTTGGATTAATGGAAATTGTGATGAAAATGGATGTCAAAACCTTGTTGGATTTTTAGCTGAAGACAGTGTTCTAGCCGTTTTTGATAGAAATGATGATAATGGTGAAATGACACCTGCGGATCTTAATGGTACATATGAGCGTAAAACAGTTAATGGTGAAGATATTTTAATTATGAAACTTCCATCAGCATATCAAAATGAGTGGATGAAAGATCGTGCACATGAAATGTTTACTGTTTATCAAGATAGAGTAAGTCGAGGAGAGTACGCTTATGCACCGTATATTTCAGATGGGAATAGTGACACTCAAGAACAAAATCTTTATAACCTCGTTGCAGTCGAGGATATAATCGCAGCTTCAACAACTATTAATACATCAGGAAAAGCATGTATGGCTACGCACACTAATGATGATGAAACAAGTATAAACTACTGTATGAATATTCCATCAGAAGAGATTTGTAAAGACATTGCTAATGGTTCAGATAAAGATGCTTTTGTTGCATTCTCGACAACTGGTACATGTCAAGAGTCTGGTTATGAAAATGAGTTTTCTCCAGAACCTGGACAAGTTATTTTTGTTGATGATTCAACATTAGCAATGATAAGTGGTGGTTCTACAGGTGAAGAGATGAATGCAACTACTGCTTCAGCAGTGCCTGCTCTAAGAAGTTTGGAGTCAGCATCATTGAGAACTAATATGACAGAAGAGGAATATTTGCGTTTAGAACTACGTAAATTATCTATTCAAAATTCTTTAAAAATGCTTCATTAACCCTAATGACCAAAAGATAGTGCCTAGCGCACTATCTCTATAAAGCTTTCCTTAAACAAACTTCCACTATAATTTCGTCGATTTTCTCTCTTTTATGTTAGAAAAACAAAACAGATATCTACACCAAAAACTGTTGCAACCTGTCTGAAATAATAGATAGAATTGTTGGTGATATCGAAGTTAAGCAGTCAAATTTAGAGCGAAGAGCTCATTATAAAAGGACCTTATTATGGTTACAATGAAAGACTTATTAGAATGTGGTGTACACTTTGGACACCAAACTCGTCGTTGGAATCCGAAAATGAAAAAATATATTTTTGGTGTTCGTAAAAATATCTATATTATCGATTTACAAAAAACTTTACGTTTTTTCCGTGCTACTTACCAAATCGTTATGGACGCAGCAGCTGAAGGTCAAATGGTACTTTTCGTTGGTACGAAGAAACAAGCACGTACAGCAGTAAAAGAAGCAGCTATCTCTTGTGGTATGCCTTACGTAGATAACAGATGGTTAGGTGGTATGCTTACTAATTACCCAACTATTCAAAAATCAATCCGTAAACTTGAAGTGATTCAAGAAATGCAAGAAAATGGTCAAATTGATCTTCTTACGAAAAAAGAAGCATTAATGCTTGGTCGTAAAAAAATTAAACTTGAGCAATATCTTGGTGGTATCAAAAATATGAAACGTCTTCCAGATATGATGTTCGTTGTTGATGCTGTTAAAGAGCATATTGCTGTTCTTGAAGCACGTAAACTAGGAATCCCTATCGTTGCGCCACTAGATACTAACTGTGACCCAGATCTTATCACTTACCCAATTCCTGGTAATGATGATGCTATCCGTTCAATTCAACTTTTCTGTAAAGAAATGGCTGAAGCAATTAACGAAGGGAAAGCTCAATTAGCTGCTGATGAAGAAGTAGTTGAAGAACAAACTGAAGAAGTAGCAGCAGAAGCTCCAGCAGCTGAAGAAGCTAAAACAGAGGAAGCGTAATCATGGCGGTTACTGCAGCTGACGTTAAAAAACTTCGTGGAGCAACTGACGCTCCAATGATGGACTGTAAAAAAGCACTTGTTGAAAATGACGGTGACTTTGATAAATCAGTAGCTTGGTTACGTGATCGTGGTATTGCTAAATCAGCTAAAAAAGCTGATCGTGTTGCAGCTGAAGGTTCAGTTGGACTTAAAATTGCTGATGATTTTTCTAAAGCAAGTATCGTTGAGATTAATTCTGAGACAGATTTTGTTGCTAAAAATGATGCTTTCAAAAGCCTTGTTTCTACAACTGCTGCTCAAGTATTCGCTACAGAAGCTGCCGATACTGCTGCACTACGTTCAACACAAATGGATGGTAAAGACTTTACAGATTATTTTGATGAGTCTGTTGCTAAAATTGGTGAAAAAATCGAAGCACGTCGTATGGCAACTTTAGTGGGTAATGAAACAACTGTTGTTAATGGTTATGTTCACTCAAATACACGTATTGGTGTTGTAGTAGCTATCACTTGTGATTCAGCTAAAACTGCAAGCACAATGAAAGATATGGCTAAAAATGTTGCGATGCACGCATCTGCAATGAAGCCAACGACTCTTTCTTACGCTGACTTTGATGCTGCTTATGTAGCTGATGAAACTGCTGGTCGTATCGAAGCGATCAAAAAAGAGAATGAAGAGCGTGTTCGTCTTAAAAAACCACTTATTAATGTACCTGAGTATGTTTCTATGTGTCAATTGACTGCAGACGTTTTAGCTAAAGCTGAAGAGAACATCAAAGCTGAGCTTAAAGCACAAAACAAACCAGAAAAAATTTGGGATAAAATTGTACCAGGACAGGTAGCGCGCTACATTGCTGACAATACAACTTTAGATAAAGAACAAGCACTTGTTGATCAAAACTATGTTTTAGATGAAAAACTTAGTGTTGCACAAGCTGTTGAAGCAGCAGGTAAAGCTGCTGGTGGAACTGCTTCTATCTCTGCATTTGTTCGCCTTGAAGTAGGTGAAGGTATCGAGAAAAAAGAAGACGATTTCGCTGCAGAAGTTGCTGCACAAATGGGATAAATTTAAGTAAGCACTGCGCTTACTTAAATCCCTTTTTATACTCCCTCTTTTAATTCACTTTCTACTATAATCCTTTTATGAATCTTTTAAATGCAAAAAATCTATCACATAATTTCGAATACCCACTTTTTTCTAATATTAATTTAGAACTTAACTCTGGTGAATCGATAGCAATCATTGGTGAAAGTGGTAGTGGCAAATCTACACTACTTCATATACTTTCGAGTTTATTAAAGCCTGATGAGGGTGAAGTGAATATTCTTGAAAAAGATATCTATAGACTTAACGTAGCTGACTTGGTTCAGATACGACGCGATGACCTTGGACTAATATTTCAATCACATTACCTTTTTAAAGGCTTTAGTGCACAAGAAAATTTAGAAATAGCAGCATTATTAAGTCATAAAACAATTGATAAAAAACTATTGAATCGTTTAGATGTTGGGCATGTTATAAGTCAAAAAGTGACAGAACTCTCTGGTGGTCAGCAACAACGAATATCTATTGCACGGATACTAACAAAAAAACCACGGATAATTTTTGCAGATGAGCCTACTGGTAATTTGGATAATAAAACTTCATTAGAAGTTATGAATATATTTTCTGAATTTATTAAAGAGAACAATGCAGCTATGATTCTAGTGACACATAACGAAGAATTTGCCTTTTCATGTGATAAGGTGTTTAAGCTCCACAACCAAGAGTTAGAACAGATTAAATAGGCAAAATATGGAATGGGCAGTTATATTTGCAGAATCTAACGTTGTTGGATTTATACTACTCTTTTTTCGCTTCGGTGCACTATTTATGGCACTCCCCATCTTTTCACATCAAAATATCCCTTTGACTGTTAAAGTAAGTATGGCATTTTTCTTCACTGTGGTGTTTTATCCTATTATGCCAGCACTTCTTTTTGATGTGAATATTTATACAATTTTAGGGGCTGTTTTTAGTGAGCTACTCTTTGGACTTAGTATTGGATTGGTGATCCAAATTACTTATAATATTATCACTTTTGCAGGGGGACAAATCTCTTATATGATGGGCTTTTCTATGGCTTCAGCTATCGACCCTCAAACAGGTGTATCTATGCCTATTATTTCTCAGTTTTTAGCTATGTTGGCCTTAATGTTGTTACTTAGTTTAGATATGCATCATTGGGTACTTCTTTTTGTTAATGAGTCTTTATCTGCTATACCTCTAGGTGGGTTTATTTTGGAGCAAAACCTTTTTGACTATCTCATTCGTGCCTCAACCAATATGTTTGTGGTTGGATTTATGATTGCTTTTCCTATTATTGCCCTCTCATTTTTACAAGATATAATTTTTGGTATGTTGATGAAGACTATGCCTCAGTTTAATCTACTTGTTATTGGTTTTCCGATTAAAATAGGGGTGGCCTTGGTGGTTATTATCGCAACATTGGCTTCTACAATGCTCATCATGCAAAGAGAGATATTGGCGTCATTTAATTGGCTTGAAAATCTTTTTTAAATTTTTCTATATACTTGTTAATTATTCTTTGATTATCACTACAAATTATCTCAAATTCATTATCTAGATTGTCTTTTTTAAGTAAAGAATAGGGCGAATAACAGATATATTGTTCATCAAAAATAATATAACTGTCTTTTTCCTTTAAACTTACTGTTTTAATATTTGTATTTTTAAAAAGCCTATAATACTCATAATCGTAAGTCTTCTTTTTATTATTATGAAGAATTTTTACGGAAACATTATTTTTTATAGCATAATTTAAAATCTTTTTTATATCATAATCTAAGTTTGTTGAAGAAATATAAATAGAATCTTTACTCTTACGAGAACTTTTACTAAGGATATGTTTCACTTCATAATAGCTTTCTGGTAAGCTATACCTCAGTGGCAGTGAAAATAGTAGTGATGAAAGACTAATGAGTAATAATATATGCTGCATTTACACTTTTTTTGATACAATAGTATCATTTTCAAAGAAAGTAGGTCTTAAATGAAAATTTTACTTCTAAATGATAATCCAGTAGTACAAAAACTTGTTACTCTAAGTGCACAAAAACATGGTGACGAATTAGAAAATGTTTCTAACATAGAGGAGATTTCAAGTTCAAATTGTGATCTATTAATAGTAGATGATGCTGTGTATACTTCGACTATTTTAGAAGAGATTTCAGCTAAGATAAAATATAAACAGAGCCTTTTTATGCGTTCTCGTGGTATAGAAGACCATGAAGGATTTGACACCTACCAAAGTAAACCATTTTTACCAACTGATTTAGTAGAACTATTTTCAAATATTTCACAAAGTCTCGAAGGGGATGAATTCGAAGATGATGATGCAGAAATTAATTTAGATGATGAAATCGCTGCCTTAGATGATTTAGATTTTGATGAAGGTGAAGAAGTATTAAATTTAGATTCTGCCTTAGATGAATTGAGCTTAGATGATTTAGATGATGAAGTGAGTCTTTCTGTCTTAGATGAAGATGAAGTTGAAGAGGTTAAAGAGTTACTAGAAGAAGAGCTTGAAGAGAGTGGTTTAGAAGAGGGTCCAACTTTAAATGAGTCTAGTATTGACGAAGTAAACGCTGCATTGGAAGAGTTAGATGATGAGGAACTTAGTTTAGATGACCTTGATTTAGATGAAGAAGCAACTGAAGAATCTGAATTTAGTTTAGATGACTTAAATCTTGATGAAGTAGATTTGGGGACTGAAGACTCAGTAGTTGAAGAAGAGATTAGTGAAGATTCAGAAGAAGAGCTTTCTTTAGATGACTTAGACTTAGGTGAAGAAGAAGCGACAGAAGAAGAACCAGTGCTTGAAGAAGAGTCTGAACTTAGTTTAGATGATTTAGACCTTGGTGATGAAGAAGAACTGAGTTTGGATGAACTGGATTTGGGTGTTGAAGACTCTGCAGTTGAAGAAGAGCTTTCTTTAGATGACTTAGACTTAGGTGAAGAAGAAGAGACAGAAGAAGAACCAGTGGTTGAAGAAGAGCTTTCTTTGGATGATTTAGACTTAGGTGATGAAGAAGTGGCAGAAGAGGAACTAAGTCTTGATGAACTGGATTTGGATGTTGAAGAAGTATCGAGTGCAGATGACTTAAGTGAAGAGAGTACTGAAGAGGAAGAAGAACTAAGTCTTGATGAACTGGATTTTGGTGTTGAAGACTCAGCAGTTGAAGAAGAGCTTTCTTTAGATGACTTAGACTTAGGAGAAGAAGCGACAGAAGAAGAACCAGTGGTTGAAGAAGAGCTTTCTTTGGATGTTGAAGAAGTATCGAGTGCAGATGACTTAAGTGAAGAGAGTACTGAAGAGGAAGAAGAACTAAGTCTTGATGAACTGGATTTGGGGGCTGAAGACTCAGCACTTGAAGAAGAGATTAGTGAAGACTCAGAAGAAGAGCTTTCTTTAGATGACTTAGACTTAGGTGAAGAAGAAGCGACAGAAGAAGAACCAGTGGTTGAAGAAGAGTCTGAACTTAGTTTAGATGATTTAGGTCTTGGTGATGAAGACGAACTGACTCTGGATGAAGTGAATTTGAGTACCGAAGACTCAGTGGTTGAAGAAGAGCTTTCTTTGGATGACTTAGACTTAGGTGATGAAGAAGTGACAGAAGTAGAAGAAGAACTTAGTTTAGATGAAGTAAATTTAGATGTCGAAGAACCAGTGCTTGAAGAGGAAGAACTAAGTCTTGATGAACTTGAA
Organism: Sulfurimonadaceae bacterium; assembly: GCA_016744905.1. Taxonomy (GTDB): domain Bacteria; phylum Campylobacterota; class Campylobacteria; order Campylobacterales; family Sulfurimonadaceae; genus BB10. The sequence continues at coordinate 18,324 of JADGDM010000021.1, forward strand.
TTAGGTGATGAAAGTACTGAAGACTCAAATCTTGATGACGAAGTAGTAGATGAGACACCACTAAGCGAAGAAGCTTTAGATGAATCACTTGAGTCATTAGAAGCTGAGATAGAAGATGCAGTTGAGAGTCTTAGTGAAGAAGAACTTAATGCAGATGCGAATGAAGAGATGTTGGTTGAAATCGCTGAAAATGAGCTTGATACAGATGAAATGGAACTCCTTGGTGCTGGTAATGATTTAGATGTCTTAAATACGCGTGATCTGAAAATGGCTCTGGGTGAAGAAGTAGAAGATCTAAGTGTAGATGCTGCAGGAGAAGTAGATATTACTATCTCTGGTAATGAGTTGGCCTCTGAAGCACTAGATGAAGTCTTGGCCTTTGAAGAAGATGAAAGTGATGATCAATCTGTCGAAGATTTTGAACAAGCTTGTGCCGATATTTCATTAGAAAATGAAGAGAAGAATCAAGATACTTTAACCCTTTTAACTGAGTTACTGGCGGCATTAAATAATCCAGAACAGGCAGAAAAATTTAGGGATTTAAATATTAATATTAATATTAACATCGAGGAGAAATAGTGAATTGTAATACAGGTGCGATTTTAGTTTTATCTGGCCCAAGTGGTGCTGGTAAAAGTTCATTAATAAAAAAAATAGAAGAAGATATTGGTGCATACTATTTTTCCATTTCAACAACAACGAGAGCCATACGCAAAGGTGAAGTAGATGGAGTGGATTATCACTTTGTGGATAAAAAGAACTTTGAAGAAGATATAGATGAAGAGAACTTCTTGGAGTATGCTTTGGTTCACGGAAACTATTATGGCACATCAATGAAGCCAGTTAAAAAAGCACTGAAAGAGAAAAAACTGGTTATTTTTGATATCGATGTTCAGGGACATGATGAAGTGCAAAATCGCTTAGGTGATATTACAACATCTGTTTTTATTACGACACCTACTTTAAAAGAGTTAAAAGAACGTCTCCATTTACGTGGTACGGATGAAGATAAAATTATTCAAAATCGTATTTCTATGGCAACAAAAGAGGTTCAAAGAATTAGTGAATATGATTATCTCATAGTTAACGATGACTTAAATGAGGCCAGTCAAAAGTTGATTCAAATAGCAAAAGCTGCGCGTATGAAAATGACGAGTAAAACTATAAGTAATTTTGTACGTGAGTGGGAAAGTGTTTCTTAATGACTCTATCAGCAAATGATAGTTATACTTCACGCAAATTATATATTAAATATTAAAGGATTGTTATGCCACAGATTCCTGGTGGGTTAGAGTTAGTTTTAATTTTAGCCGTTGTTCTACTTCTTTTCGGAGGTAAAAAAATTCCTGAGTTAGCTAAAGGCTTAGGTCAAGGTATTAAAAACTTCAAAAAATCTGTTAAAGATGATGATGCTGTTGAAGAGACAGATGATCTCAAAAAAGTAGCTAAAGATGAGACTACTACCGAAGTTGAAACGCCTAAAACTACAGAAAAACAAGCATAACATTGAAACAACGAGTATCAGCGCTTCTGCGTGAAAAGTTTGATCGTGAAGTTGTTTTAGAAAAACCTCGTGACCGTTCTCATGGTCACTTTGCAACTCCAGTTGCTTTTTCCCTTGCAAAAGAATTACGAAAATCACCCATTAAAATTGCTGAAGATTTAGCAGCTTTATTTGAAAATGATTATGAAGTGTTTGCTTCAGTAGAGGCGGTAAAAGGTTATCTGAATTTTCGCTTGTCTGAAAAATTTCTAAGTGAATATGCTACATGGGCTTTAGATAATTCTGATGCATTTGCTAAGGGTAATAAAACAGAAAAAATTCTACTTGAATTTGTTTCTGCCAACCCTACAGGTCCATTACATATTGGACATGCACGTGGAGCTGTTTATGGAGATACCTTACTTCGTCTAGCGCGCCACATGGGTTATGATGTTACTGCTGAGTATTATGTTAATGATGCCGGCAATCAGATTGATTTATTGGGACTTTCCATCCAATTAGAAGGGCGTAGTGCACTTTTAGAAGAAGAAGTGGAATATCCTGAAAGTTACTATCGTGGTGATTATCTAAGTACTTTCGCAGTAGAAGCCTTAGCAAAATTTGGGGAAGAGATTTTAACTGATGAGCGTCGTCAAAAAGAGTTGGCGCTTTGGGCTAAAGATAAGGTAATGAAAATTGTTACTGATTCTTTGGCTGATGTTAATATCTATTTTGATACCTTTGTGAGCGAATCATCTCTCTATTCTGACTGGGATAGAGTGATGAAAAAAATGGGCGATAACGTTTATGAAAACGAATCTAAAATGTGGATCAGATCTTCAGATAAAGAAGATGAGAAAGACAGAGTAGTTGTTCGTGAAGATGGTCGTCCTACCTATCTTGCTGGTGATATCGTTTATCACAACCAAAAATTTGAACGAGGATATGCGCATTACATCAATATCTGGGGTGCAGATCACCATGGATATATTCCTCGTGTAAAAGCCGCAGTTGATTTTCTAGGGTATGACTCAAATAAACTTGAAGTTCAACTCTCTCAAATGGTAAGTCTTCTTAAAGATGGTGAACCATATAAAATGTCTAAGCGCGCTGGAAATGTTATTTTGATGAGTGATATCGTTGAAGAGATCGGTTCTGATGCCCTGCGTTTTATTTTTGCAAGTAAGAAGAGTGATACTCCATTGGAATTTGATGTTGAGTCTTTGAAGGCACAAGACAGTTCAAATCCAAGTTACTATATTAATTATGCGCATGCACGTATTAAAACACTTCTTTCTAAAAGTGAGTTAAGTGCAGAAAATATTAATAGTGCAAAAATTGAAGGCCTTCATGAAGATGCAAATACACTTCTTTTCGAAGCCTTACAGCTTTCTGCCGTTGTAGAAGATGCGTATACTTCTCGCCAAGTTCAAAAGTTGAGTGAGTTTTTACGCACATTAGCAAGTACGATGCATAAATTTTATTATGATCATAAAATAATTGGGGCTGAAAATGAAGCTGCTTATTTGAAAGTTCTAAATGTAGTTGCCTTGTCTATAAAAACTGGCCTCTCTATTTTGGGAATCACCGCTAAAGATAGAATGTAATTATTACATCCTATCTTTTTAATCTAACCTAGTAGTCTATCCATAGAAGCTTGAAGACTTTGTGTCTGTTGTACTTGAGCAAATATCCCACTTTGTGTTAATAAATTATCTCTATTTAAATCATTAATTGCTTGTCCAACATCAACATCGCTTAATTGAGATGAGGCTGCACTAAGATTGGTAATGGCTTCAAGATTGGAGTTAATGGCACTTTTAAATCCATTCGTTGCACTTCCAACCTCAATAAGGTTGGCGCTGATTTGATCTTGTACTGCGGTGATACTTTCTGGATTATTAATATCTAAAGCACTTAAATCCATACTATTTAGACTGACTGAACTGTTAGAATTACCAAGAGAAAATTCATGACTGGCACCAAACAATCTTTGAGAGTTAAAAGTAGTACTTTCAATACTTTGTGACATACTTTTTACAGTCGCATTAAACTCACTCTCCAGCGCACTACGGCCATTGGCTCCGAGTGCGGCATTATTCATAGCAACACTCAGTTCATTTAGATGATCACTGTTTTTACTAAGACTTTGAAGTGTTCCATCGGCTATTTGCATCATTGATACAGCGTTATTCGCATTTGAAACGCCTTGCGTTAGTGTTCCAAATTGATTTTGTAGGGCATGATTAATAGTAGCACTCGCACTATCACTTAATGCGCTTTCATGCATACTTGCAATCTTAGAAATAGTGTTTTCTGCACTATTTTGGTTATTGGAAAGATTTAGAAGAGCAGTACTGTTTGAACCTATTTGCATGATGAATCCTTTATCACTTAACTGTACTTAGTATACTCTTGGTATTATAAAATAAGGTTTAATTATCAAATGATAAAAGTATTTAAAGTAAGTATTGGTTAAAATAGTATTAAGTATTAAGTTATATCTTAAGTGAACAGGGATCTACATGTTAAATTTTCTAGAGAAGAGTAGTATTAAAAAACAGATGCTATATCTTATATCAGTTGTGTTTGTAGCTATAAGTATGGCTGTTATTTTTGTTAATTATGCTTTAAGTAGTATTGAAAAAGAGTATGTGAATTTAGAAAAAAATTCATTTTCTGGCACCTTAAGTGTTCTGAGTATTGAAAAAGATCTAAACTACATTTCTAGAACTTCTAGAGATATTATCTTAGGTGGTGGCTACAGTAAAAATATTCAAAAGCTAGAAGATAAAATGAACACCATTCAAAATAATTTTTTGGCCTTAGAAAAAACAGTGGAAAGTTCAACTCAAAAAGCTTCTGTAGCTAAAGCGAAAGAAAATACTATGGTATTTTTAACAAATTCTCTTGATATGATGAAACAACTCACTCCGGAGCAAATTAAAACGCAAAAGAAAGATATTTATAAAAAATATAAAGAAAATTTAACCCCTTATGCCAATGCTTCGAGAGAATCATTTAAAAAAGTAGTGCAGTTAAAAGAGAGTGAATTACAGTCTGCCAAAGACTCTATGCGTGAAAATATCTCATTTTATAAAGGGACGGTACTTGTTGCAGGTGTATTAACCACTATAATGTTGGTTTTAATGGCACTGCTGGTAAGTCGTTCTATTTCAACTGCACTACATCGCTTTACAAATTTAATGAAAGAGACTGCAAAGGGTGTTTTTGTTGAAGTCGATAATAAAGATGCCTCTTCTCAGACTGAATTGGGTGAGATGGCGATAGAGTTAAATGCATTGACACATCAGTTAAAAGTGTTCTTTTCTGAATTAGACAGATCCCTCTCTAATGCTACTAAAGGTGACTTTTCACGTGCACTGCAAGCAGAAGAGATGCAAGGTTCATTTAATGATGCCTGTACACAAGTAAGTCAAAGTATTGCTGTTTTACAAGATATTGATGAAAAGAAAAAACGAGAAGAGTTGAATGCTAAACTTTCGCAAGCAAGTATCGGTGTTGTTAAAGGCTTAGGCGTTATTCAAGGTGACCTCACTAGAAATATTGAAAATTTAAAAGACATCACTTCTTCAACAAAATCTGCACAAAATCTATCAGATGAATCACGAGATAAAATTGTTGATATAACAAGTAGTCTAAACGAGCTAATAGAAAAAGTTGATCACAATGGCGAGACGATAGATTCTCTTAGTTCACAAGCGACAGAAATTACTTCTATTATTGAGTTGATTACTGACATTGCAGACCAGACCAATCTATTGGCCCTAAATGCAGCTATTGAAGCTGCGCGTGCAGGTGAACATGGACGTGGATTTGCAGTTGTGGCAGATGAGGTAAGAAAACTTGCTGAACGTACACATAAGGCTACTGGTGAGATATCTGTATCTATTAAAACACTCCAGCAAGAGATGAATGATATTCAAGTAAGTGCGGAGCAGATGAGTGAAATTGCGCAGCGTTCAAGTACGGAAATCAATGGTTTTGAAGATGTTCTCGATCAGTTGGCAACATCCTCATCTGAAATTGTTCACTCTTCATACAATATGGAAAATAATGTCTTTTTAGTCCTTGCAAAAATTGATCACATTGTATATAAAGCAAATGCATATAACTCTATCATGCGTGTGGAAGAGCATTTAAAAGCAGTGGATCATCATAATTGTCGTTTAGGTAAATGGTATGATGGAGAGGGTAAAAAACGTTTTTCCAACCATCCTTCTTATTCAGCATTGGCTACCCCACATCAGACGGTCCATAATAATGCTAATGAAAATCTCTCATTTATCACCTCAGTAGATAATGTGATAGATCATCAAGATGTGATAGTTGAAAACTTTCACAAAATGGAAATTGCAAGTGACGAACTCTTTGTTATTTTAGATAGAATATCTGTTGAGCGGTCATAGTGCCTCGCATTGCCACTATTCAGATGAGTATGAGTACTTCATCTGAGGCAAACATTACTAAGGCAACTGGCTTAGTAACACAAGCCGCCTCTTCAGGCGCACAAATTATCCTTCTTCCTGAACTTTTTGAAACACCGTACTTTTGTAAAGATAAAGATGATCAATATTTTTCATTGGCACATACACAAGAAGAAAATCCCCTAATTCAGCATTTTAAAGTCTTAGCAAGCGCGTTAGAAGTTGTTCTCCCTATTAGTTACTTTGAAGTAGATGATGGAAAGTATTATAACTCCATAGTGGTGATTGACAGTGATGGAACAGTTTTAGATAACTATAGAAAAATACATATTCCAGACGGTCCAGGCTATGAAGAGAAATATTATTTTCAAAGTGGTGATTTAGGGTATAAAACATTTGATACACACTATGGAAAAATTGGCGTGGCAATATGTTGGGATCAGTGGTTTAGTGAGGTAGCGCGCTCATTAACTTTACTGGGAGCAGAAGTGATTTTATACCCTACTGCTATTGGCAGTGAACCTGAAATTAAGATTGATTCCAAAGATCATTGGCAGCGGGTACAGTTGGGTCACGCTGCCTGTAATATGGTGCCCGTTGTTGCTGCAAATCGTTATGGTCATGAAAAAGGTGTCTCTTGTGACTTAGACTTTTATGGCTCCTCTTTTATGAGCGATCATACAGGTAAAATACTGTGTGAAGCGCCAAGAGATGAAGAGTCTATTCTTTATGCGGAGTATGACTTTCAAGTTATTTCAAAACAAAGAGACTATTGGGCACTCCTTAGTGATAGAAAGCCTCAAAGCTATACTGAAATAGTAAAATAACTTTGGTACTCTTTTTGCTTTTAAATGAGTATGAAAGTTGTATTACAAAATAATTTAATTAACATTCAGACTGGTTTTCAGACTTTGAAAACTCAGTGGATGAATGAATTTTTAAGTCTACATGCTCAAGATATGCTTTTTTTACCTAAGGCTGTATTGGTCTTTTTTAATATCTCTTATTTTACGCAGAGAGAAAAGTTTTTATCAAGTCTGAGCACATACTATTGTCAAAAATATGAGTTAAGTGGCAGTTTCTTTGAGCGATCACTTTTACGATCTTCAAATCAACCTATCAAAATAGAATTTGACAGTCTAGAAGATGCTCAAAATGTTAGTGTGGAGCTTTATGCCAGGACGACTCATGAGGTAGAGATCTCTCTTTTCATACCTAACTCTTGGGTTATGGCCTACCTTACTTCACAGTTAGATCCTTATATTGTTGATGCCTCTCCTTTACAATTACTTGTAGATGTGAGTGAAATGCGTGCTAAATCACGTTTGGAACGTGCCCTAAATAAGCGTCATATTCTTCACTACAGTATCCAATACACCTATGATGCAACATTTATGCAACGTCTCTATGCTGAATATGCTGGTTTTGAATTTGAAGCAGATGATCACCAAAAAATAGAAGAGATGATGCACTACTATACCGTGCTTGAATGTCCGGTAGGCTCTTCTCAAGATGCCTTAAAAAAGAGTTATAGAAAATTGGTTAAAATCTATCATCCAGATAAGGTATATCAAGAAAATAATGATATTGTGCATCACTATACACAAAAATTTCAACTGCTACAAGAAGCCTATACAGCGCTTAGAATAGTGAGTTAATGAAGAGTTTATTCAAGGAAGCGAAAACCCCTTGATAATATCTTCTGCTGAGGTATTGTTTAAAAGTACACAATAGTCCTGTGCGCTAAAGAGCAATAACTCTTTACTTTGTAGACTGCTTAGTTCTTTAGAAAATCCTCTTTTTGAAAATAGCGCAATAACATTGGGTCTGAGATCAATCAAGGCACACTTGTCTTCTATTTTATGTAGCTCTTTTTTATTGACCTTATGATTGGTCCACTTACATTCTCCAACAATTATTTTCTCATCTTCAGTGCGCGCTAGAATGTCTATCTCTACTTTGGAATCCCAATAACTGTGTGAATGAATAATTTTTTCTGGATAAACCTTTTGTAGTAATAGATTGGATAATTCTTCGTAAACTAAGCTACTGTATGAGTTGTGTCGTTCTCTAAATCGATTAAAAAACTTTTCATAATGTCTATGTTTGATATCATGCTCAAAGGGATAAACAAAGTAGAACCAAAAACGTAAAAAAGGGGTAGTGAAACGTACCTTGTCTGATATACGATGGCGCGCCAGTGAACGTTTAATCATCTGTCCCTTCTTTATTCGTTTTTGGGACTCTTGAGTATATTCAAAACTTAGTAGATTGTTGTTTTTAAACATATCTAACGCCTCTAAACCCTCTTTTTCATTGATGTTTGCTTTTGCAAAAGCTGAATATACACGTCGATCACCTTGAGCTATTTTTGATAAGAGCTTATGATAGTGTGAATCACCCATTGTCAGTAGTAAAACTTGAGCATAGAGTTGATCATAATTATCTAGAATTTTTGTTTTAATAAGGGTTTCTACATCAAGGTCAACATCTAATGGAAAACCGAGTCCTCCAAAAATACTAAAATATTCAATCTGCTGTTCCATATCATTGGGAAAGTTTTGTGCATAAAATGAGCGAAATAATTTATCTAACATAATGAGAGTATACAAAAAAATGTTTCAATTCAACTCGAATTTTTCTATTTAAGGTGTGATAAAAATATAATTATTACCTCTTGTATCTTCTTGTGATAAAATTACATATTAGATTTATTTATAAAATAAATCACGTAAGGAAACATTATATGACAAAAATTATTGGTTCATTATTAGCACTTTTATTGATATCAGGTTGTGGTGATAGCACTACGGAAGAGGCTACACCAAGTTCAAAGCCAAAAGTGGTTAAAGATCCTGTTGTTACAGATCCAGAAGATGAAGAGTGTTCCTGGTATAACCCTTTTTGTAGTGATGAGGCTGAGGCGATTGTAACAGAACAAGCACTAACTGCCCGTTTAACTGATGCTGCATTAGAAGCAGACTCTGCAGCTGACTTTGCAGTAGAAGGCTTAGATATGGCAGTCGGTTATGTTATTGACGAATATTTCCCAAGTTTTATGTCTGGCATGATGCATGACTCTCGAACGGCAAGTGATGGATACTTAAATCCTGCTAATTTGGTAGAGAGCAGTACAACACTTTATGATTATATGATCGACTTTTATGATGCAGCCGTTGCGTTAGTGAGTGCTCCACAATTAAGAGCAGTGCAATTACGTGCTGAAGAGATAAGTATTATTGAAATGATTATTAATGAAATTTACAACATTATTATGGGTTGGTTTTGGCCAAGTGATGAGCCTGAAGTACCAGTATATATTGATCCTTCCGATATGATTGATCCAAGTATTGCTGTTGATTTTAATAGTGTTGGCCTTGATCTTAGATCACAAATCTTTTATGTGGCGTCATCAACGTATATGACCATTACTATGGATGCTGAGATGCAAACAGGTCGTGGAGAGATTGGTTTCGGTATTGGTGCTGATTTTACATATTCAGTCAAATCTGATGGTAATGTTTCATTGTATATGGATGGAGATTATACTATTGAGATGGATTATTATGATCCTGATTATTGTATCGCAGTACGAATGTTTGATCATGAAACAGGTATCTTACATGATGCGTATTGGTTTAGTGATGAAGACGTGTATGATGACGCATCTAATGTTAAAAAAGCTGAAACTCTGTGTTTTATTCGTCGTTTAGGATACAGTGCCCCGGTTGTAGCAACAGATGGTGTCCTTGAGCCAATTAAAGACGAGCGCGCTGGACATGCACCAGTAGCTGGAAGTACAACTGCTGATATGGTTAATCAATTGATTAATGGTGTTGCTAGAACAGCAGATGTAACAGATGCTAAATACTTTGCTCGTAAAATGCGTCATGGTATTTTCTCTATCTATACTACCAACGGTCAAACAGATACGCTTCAAGCGACTGAAACAGAAAAAGTGATGAGAGAGTTACTACCACTAGCCGCTTCAAGTGGAACAGGAATGGCAGACCTTATGACCGGGGCTTACGATTCAAGTATCGCTTTTCAAGAAGAGGTAAATATTGATTTAAATGATTCTATTACTGAAGTTAATGGCCGTTTAGATGCATTAATAGTAGCGACCTCACAAGCAATGGACAGAACAACATCTGACACTGGATATCATGGAGTTTCAAATACAACATCATATGGAGACATTGTAGAGTTTAAGGCTGAAAATATAGATTTAAGTATTAGGGCCCTCTTTAGTAACAGTGTTGATGCTGATATTGTTATGACGGTAAGTAACCCAGCAGATAATGGACGTACAGCAGACATTCTTTTACAAACACATATTACAACCAATGTAATAGGCGAGTCAGTTATAGAATTTAAACAAGTTGATTCTGCACAATCTGTTAATTATGTGAGTGCTGCTGAATATCGCTTAGATGTAACGAACTTTAAGTATGAAAGACAGCAAGGTTTAATGACTATCAATGGATTTGGATGGATGGGAAGTGACAGTACTTCTAAACTACTATTTGATAATTATGAAGTATTGGCTACATTTGAAGAAGAACCAGAGATAGCACTTTTAAAATTTAGTGCAACAGTTGATGGTAGTATTACTACACAAAGTGGTAGAAGCTTTGTAGGGGTCTTAGTTTTTGATGGAGATAATACAAGTAATTCTAAAATGGATGGTATTCTAAACGGAATTAACAGTGAGCCAAAGATTGAGGGTGTTATTAAAACATCTCTTAATTATGCAGAGATGGAATCATGGTACAACGATAATGGTAGTAATGGAGATCTTAATAATATTGGCGATCAGAGTTATTATATGAACGTTAATATTGATAAATCTGATAAACATGTAGGTGTAGATATGCTGGTACTACGTGACGATACTCAAGATCTTTGGAATTACACTTTGAAAGATCTTAATGTTAGTGATCAGTATGGAACGCTATCTGCACAAAGTGTTTACGTGGTTCAAAATGGAGTAAGTACTATTCTTGAAACCTTAGATAAAGTAGCATTAAGTGGTATGAATTTAGATTCTGATATCAATGCATTAATCAACTTAGGTTGGGATGTAGCCAGTGATTTTAACAAAATTGGTATTGAAGGATTACAGGTTGTTATGCAACCAGAGTCTGGTGATGTTAATATTAATACTACGGTTCATGTTGAGAACCTTGGTGGAACAATGAGTGCAGATATGGTGGCCACTTATGATTACGCAGAAACTCACCTTACTACAGAGGGTGACTTTACAACAGAAGTAGACACTTCAAGTGGTTCAAATACTTACTCAAATACTTTTACAACTAAAGGGGCAATACAAGTAGATAATGTCTTTAATTACCTTTATGAGCTAGAGTATACTGATGATGTTCAATATATTTTATTTACTCGTGAAGACAGTATTTATCAGATGGGATTTATTTTAAGAGATAGTGAAATTACTGGTGGAGATTCATATGGGGTCTTGGCTGATTTTACGATGAATACTGAGTACGACATTTTAGAATCAATGCGTATTTATAATACTGAGGACACTGAGTTAGGCCATTATCAGCGCGCAGATAATGCACTTCAAGTCATCTTTTCAGATGAAGTAAAAGAGTACCTTTATCTTTACTAATACTATTTACAAGTAGTAGTTATATCTACTACTTGTGATAAAAAACTGTTTCATTTCTCCTCATATTTTATTTCTTAATACATCAAAAAAACTTATAAAGCTCTCTCGTTTACCTCTGTGATAAAATTGTAAGACGTTAACTACAAGGACATACTATGATTTTAAAACTTTTTGCTTTAACCTTCTCTCTTTTTATTTTAAGTGGATGTGGTGAAAACTCTGATGAGACTGCTGTTCCACAAAACACTACTGCTAAAGAGATTCCTATTGTTATAGATAGTGAAGCTTCTTTAGCCGATCAGATGAGCCGTAATGTAGAGACTGCAGATAATTATGATGAGTTTGCATTAGAGTCGATGAACTCTATTCTGGGCTATGTAGTTGAAGAGTATGTCCCAAGTTTTTTAGAATCTTATGTATTAGAAAGTGATTCGTTTACGGCAGAGGTCTTGGTTGAAAATGAAACTATTGCAGCTTCATTACAATCTTTTTATGAGGAAGAGACAAACTTTTTCTCTCCACTTCTTCGTGGGAGTGAAGACTCGACCTTAATGGATATTGTCTATGCCATTATAGATGAGTTACAAAATATGCTTACAACGTGGTTAAGTTCATTTTTCTATGGTGAAGAGAGTGAAGAAGTTCCAATCGATAGAAATGATACTTATGAGGTAGATCCAACACTTCCTGTAGGTTTCGCACTACCGATAATCGCAGGTAAAACTTTTCATGTTATCTCTAACGTAGCTGACATGCGTGTTGATATGAGCACAGATGGTTTGAGTGGCGTAGGTGTTATGGGTATCTTAAGTATGAGCTTTACTGACAGCATTGATGCAAATGACGATTTAATTATCAAAACAAATTTGATGGGTGATTATAAAATTGTTATGACATATCGTGATAAAAGTTACTGTATTGCGGCAGATGCTATTGATGAATCAGGTACGGTTTATGAATCATATTGGTTTACTTATAAAAGTGATATGGAAAAAGCAACAAGTGTAAGCAGTGCACGTGATTTGTGTTATATTCACTCAGCAGAGTACAATGACTCTAAAGTAGAGATTGATGAAGGTGAATTAGAAACTATTGAAGATGTGCGCACTGGACATGAAGTTCAAACAGGCAGTACAACCACAGAGATAGTTGAAGCACTTATCAGTGGTATTACTACTGTGGCTGATTATAGTGACGCAAAATACTTTGCACGTCAACTGCGTCATGGTGTGTTTTCACTTTATACCACTAATGGAAAAGAAGAGACTGTTCAGACAAAAGAGACTGAAAATATCATGAGAGAGTTAATGCCTTTAGGTGCTTCAAGTGCTATAGGGATGCAAGACCTTTTAAGCGAAGCTTTTGATTTAAGTATCGCTTTTCAAGATGAGGTAACGGCGGATTTAAATAATACATTTAATGCTATGAATCCACGCCTTAGCGCGCTGGCAAATGCAACTGATGCAGCAATGCAGCAAACTATGGATTCTGATAATTATTATGGAAGTGCGACTTCAAGTTTTGGTGATAAGGTAGAGATGGGGATTACTGACATGGATACCAACATCTGTTTGGTTTTCTTTTTATGTGAATCAAGTGTTGATGCAACTGTAAATATGCGTATTAGTAATCCAGGAACCAATGGTAATTATGCTGATATTGAATTTAATTCACGTATCAATGCAACGTCTATGGATATTAACAGTATCAATTTCTCAAGTGTTCAAGCATCTCAAGATCTTAATATTATAGGAGCAAATGGATATAGATTGGAGATTGATTATTTTAAATATCATCGTGGTAATGGAACACTTGACCTACAAGGTAAAGGTTCTATTTCTGATGTTGATGGTGGATCAAATGCAACGACTGCGGTACTAGATAGCTATGATATCCGTGTATATCTTCAAGAGCAAGGCACACTAAATTTTGTTTTCAAAAGTATCAGTGCGGCACTTGATGGATCAATTACTACAGCGCTTGGAAAAGCATTTGATGGGACAATGTATTTTGATAAAACATCAACAGAAAATAATGAACTCAATGGTACCTTAAGTGACAGTAGTAGTGATATTGTTATTGATGGAACCATGAAGGCTTCTTTGACGTACGCAGATATTGATCTTTGGATGAATGGACATGCAGATGTTGGTGTTGAAGAAGGACTTCCATATCTAATTGATGCCAATGGTAATAAAGAGTTGGTTGAATCGTTGACAAATAATGGTCGCATAGAAGTAAGAACTTTTGAGACTTATGATAACTCTTATACGTGTGAAAAAGTAGAAGATGGCGTTTATAGCTGTAGCGATTTTTCTAAGAGAGTAACTAAAACAATGAAGTTTACTACTCCAGATGAGTTACTACTGGTTAATACCAATGATGGTGATTATTACATTTTAAATATACAAAATGTTTTTTCTTACTCTCTTTCAGAACTTATTATGATGAGAGTCAGTGATAGACATATGGCGAATCTAAGTGAGTTTGATTATAGAGATGCAGATATTAATAACGTCCGCTTAGCATCATCAGCAATCAATGAGCCGGTAGATATTAATAATATTGGCGATCAAAATTACCTTGTGAATGCAAAAATCACAAAAGAAAATCAACTTTTTAGTGCAGATATGATGATGAGTCGTGATGAGACAGCGGATACTTGGACCTATACTATTTATGATTTAGTCATTAGTGATGATTATGGTCAAATTAAAGCAGACGAAGCAAACTTGATTCAAAGTGGAAACAATGAGTTGGTGAATGTGGCTGAGGAGATGATTGTTAATGGTATGAATATGGACTTAGATCTTGATGCGCTGATGAATCTTGGTTTTGCAAGTGTAGAGGGCTTTGATTATATTAACCTTCATGGATTTGAGATGAGTATGATGGCCTCTTCAGGAGAAGCAAAAATCAAGACAAATTTCAATCTCATCAATCATGGTTCTCAGATAATTATGGATTCAAATGTGAGTTATGATTATGGAATGACACACTTTAATGCTCTTGCTGATTTTGATGTAGCGGTAACAACTGCTGGTGATGGTACTAAAACATATGACAGTGCATTTACATCAAAAGGTTTTATTCAAGCTGATGCTGTAGCTGATTATGACTATGAGTTGGAGTATGCAACAGCAAAACAGACCCTATTGTTTACACGTAAAGATACAGGTTATCAAATGGGCTTTACGATGGATGAATCAGGTGTTCAAGGTGCAGACTCTTATGGTGTAAAAGCTGACTTTGTTATGAATGAAACTTTAGATGTCGTGGAAGCGATGACTATTAAAGACAGTGCGGGTACAACACTGGGTTCATATAACAGAGCAACAGACGCACTGAAAGTATATTTTACAGATTCTACTACCGAGTATTTATATCTCTACTAAGGTGATAAGTGAGCGTTAGCGCGCTGACTTTTTATCTTCACTTTTCTTCACCAACTCACTCCCAAACTTCAAACTATCCAAACCATACTTCTCTGCAATCCACTTTTTAATATTTTTAACTTCTTTAAGGTTTTATAGGGGGGGGTGTGCTAAAATACAATCCAAATTTAAATGTTAGGAATTGTTAATGAAAAAACTTTTTAAAATAGTATGGATACTGAGTTTAAGTTTAATCTTCGTCGCTTGTAATAAAGAGGATTTAAAAATAGAAGGTTTATCTCAAATCAATCTTGATGAGATACAGAGTTATAATGTAATCTTTGATAGTGAAGATAATGTAACAATGAGTAGTTATGTGTGGAGCGTCACCCCAAAAGATGCAAACTATACATTAAGTGCAACACATACCCAAGATGTTTTATTTATAGCACACACACAAGGTGAGTACACTCTAAATGTTAGTGTAGAGATAAAAGGTAAAAAACTAAATACAGAACTTATCATCACCGCCATAAAACCTGAAGTCGTCAACGGCTACACCCTCCCACCTGAACCCGATAAAACTCTAAATAACGCAACACTTCTAGGCGTGGATAGTAATGATAATGGTATTAGAGATGATGTAGAAATCTTTATTATTAAACGTTATGCGCAAGACCCAGATTATTCTAAAACTAAAACAGCACTCTCTTTACAGTATGCGTACTCTATGCAGAAAATATTAGAAAACCCTATTGCTGAGAGTAAAAAGTACTCTGATGACGCTATTGATTGTGAATCGTATTGGTTTGATAAAGTGCAGAAAGATATTTATCAAAAAATTATAGATTTAGATAAAAAAGACTTTAAGGAATCTATTCTATTATCTGTAGAAGCTACCAAATGGAGAACAAAGCATGAGGTGTTTAATGATACAACAACTAAGGATAAAATCTTTAACACCCGTGAACGTATTAATCAGAAGTTCTCTTACAATGCCTCTTTGAGTGGCAGTATTTTTAATGGAAGAGGGGAAGCGACTATAGATAGTTGCCAAATAAATATAGATGGGCTGGGAGAGTAAGATGAAAAAAATAATTTTATTTATAGGTGTATTGCTCGCTTTAAATAGTTCACTAATGGGTTTAACAATTGATGAGTGTAAAACAGATATCTATTTCGGAAATGGAGTCTGGAATGCTCCTGAAGATGCAGAAAAAGGAAGACAGAAATTACAAAAAGAGATTGTTGTTTCCAAATTAATACAAGGTGATCCAAAACTCCAAGCCAAATATGGGGAAGTAAAACTCCAATATAACTGGGGGCAAGGTGGTATGTTAGACGTTTTAGAGACATATTACCAACTAAAAGAAGCTGGACAAGTGAATGATTATCAATTTTTTGCAGTTATATTGATATTAACAAAAGGAAATGCACCTGTTACTTTAAGTGCTGTTACTACACAACAATTAATGGAGTCGTTCACCAGTGATTGGGAGCAGGGAAATGTAGATGAGATGTGGAATAAGTATTATGAGGAGAGTTTTAAACTCTCTCATAAGGTGCTACTGATATCACACTCACAAGGAAATCTCTTTGCAAATCGTATTCATGATAGTATAGTCCCAACACAGTATCAAGATTATTTTGCAAATCTACAAATCGCTTCACCTGCTAGTGAAGTGAAAGCACTAAAAGGTGACTATGTTACCGGCTCAGTAGATCCTGTTATTAATCCTATTCCAGGGAGTATGGACGCCAATGCGGTATTAGACACTTCTGGGCATGCCTTGGTTGAAGCCTATCTAAGTTCTAGTGACACTTTAGAAAAGATAGTTAGTAAAACGAGACAACTTCTCAATACCCTTGATAGCGAATCATCCCAATGGCAAACCGATCAAGAGATAGCCAAAGATACAGTAGATTATCGTATTACAGTAAAACATCGATTTGATGAGAGTGTCATCATGAATGAAGAGGTTTATCCTTTTGAAGCATCAAAAAAGCTCTACCAAACAAAAGACATCCTTGACAATGATGTGTGGGTAAAAGCGAGTTGCGGTGGAGAAAAAGTACTTACTACATGGGAAAATCAAAAAGAGAGTGAGTTCTATCTTCTTCAAGGAACTGATGAGATGATTAGTATTGGAGGTGTATTTACATTTATAGTAGAGTATTACTACAAAATAGCTAACTACACTGAGTACAATCCAAAAGGGAGTATTGCTAATAAATTAATTACACCAGATGGTAGTTGTGGTTATGAAAGTGGAAGTGGATATAGAAATATAAGTTCTTTATCATCTGATGAAGTATATCTTGGAGCGGGCTTAGATGGAGTTCGAAATGAATATGAAATATATTTTTATAACTCTTTTCCTAGTACCTTTAGTGGAGCAATAAGCAAACAGTTAAATTGCTATCTTGGTCAAAAAAATGATTCAATAGAGTCTTATAATATTTTAAATAGAAGCAATGAGACGCGTAGAATTATTGAAGATGATAAGGGCATACGAAGATACATCTTAGAACAAGAGTATACTTTAAAAATATAAAGTGTGGCGCTATGCGCTACATAGTCATCTCTTCTTCACCAACTCGCTCCCAAACTTTAAACTGTCCAAACCATACTTCTCTCTAACCTTATGCACTTTTTTACTCAGTTCACTTTGCTCTATCTCATCCTCAAAACCGATGAGCGATAACTCACGACGTGAAATCTTTGTGAAGCTTCCACAGCTCATGGAGAGGTGCATGATTTTAAGTGTTTTATAGGTGTCACTTTTATAAAAAAGGTCCAACATTAAATCTTTGAGTGCCTTTTCACTAAAAAGCGTATTTCGACTTAGGTTGGCGTGGGTTTTATTACTTCTATCGTATTGAATCCCAAAGTGAAAGGTAGTAGGTACAACCTCATGTTTTAGTATGGCGTAGGCAAGATGGCGCGCTAAGATAATAACACGACGTTTCAGTTCAACTCTATCAAGAGAGGGTTTAAAAGTACGTGAGATTCCTATGGACTTTCTGGGTGATTTGGTGACGATTTCAGCACTCTCATATCCAGCGACCTTACGGTATAGCTCTCTGGAGTAGGGCGTATGGTTATAAAGTAGTTCCTTAGCGCGTAAGAGCTGTCCTAAGGTGTTTATATTGTACTTATGTAGAAAGTTTTGCATAGCGCGTCCGATGCCAGCAAAGGTCTCTATAGAGATATTTTCTACAAAGGTGGGAATCTCATGTTCATGAATGAGTTTACAGCCAAAAGGTTTGGCCATGGTAGTGGCGAGTTTAGCAATATGTTTTGATTTTGCGACACCGATAGAGACAGGAAGGTTTAAATCACGCTGTATCTCATGACGTAGTGTGTCTACAAAAAAAAGTGCCTCATCATCATTAACCCATCCTGAGAGATCTCCATAAAATTCATCAATACTGGCTTGCTCGATGAGCGGTATACGTTTTTGAAGATATTCATGGAGTGTATGGGACAGTTCTTGATACAGACGCATATTGGGTGCTTTGATGCGAAGATTTGGACAGAGTCTAAAGGCTTCACTCAGACTCATCGCTGTTCTCACACCACGTGCACGCGCTTCATATGAAGAAGTGGTGATGATACCTCGGATAATGCCCTCTTCATCTCTAAACTTATCAATATCATTAACACTTGGATCATAAGTTTGAAAAAAAGAGCTGACAAAGGAACCACTGTTTTCATTACTGAAGCTTTGATTTCCACTGTTTGTTGCAAAGATGTTTGTATCGCCTCGTCCGCCAACAGCCAGTGGAATACCACAGAGGGTTTTATCCAAGGTACGTTCAGCAGAGACAAAATAGGAGTCAAGATCGATATGTATTTTCATGGAAGTATTGTAGCGCGCTGAAAGTAGCTGCGCATAAAGTATGACAAATTGTTAAGTCAACTGTTAAAAAGGGTAGGTACTTTTTGTTTTTTTCTCAAAAACAACTTCTTCTGGCATACTTTGTGTTTTGTAGCGGTCTTTTAAAAGTAAGATATGGTTCTCGATTCTATCAAGAAGGTAACATTCAGATTTCGGATAGTGTGCTTGCGCAGCGTGAATATACTCCAACAACATCTCAACGGCTTCTTCATCTGTATCAAATTTTATACTGCTCAGTAGTTCTCTTGTTTCATAAATTTTCTCTTCACATGCTTCAATAAAATCACTACCAATATCCATAACCAACATGGTTTTAACGGCGAGTTTAAATTGAAATTGATTGTAAAGCATAACGGCTATAAAGTACTCGATGTCAGAGGGTTCATATTCAGAGTAATAATGGTCTTCATCATTAAACCATTCATGTAAGAGAGCAGATGCTTTTGTCGTTTGACTCATAATTGTTCCTAGTTTTTTTGACAGTATACCTTATAGTTTTTTGATAAAATTAAAATATAAAAATTATAAGTTTAATCTCTATTCTTTCTGTGCTATGATTGCGTCAAAAAAAGGCTCGAAATGTTACTTAAAAATGTACATAGTGATTTAATTGGTAAGTTTAGAATTATAGGATTTATTGAGGGAATATCATATTTGGTACTACTTTTTATCGCAATGCCGATGAAGTATATGATGGGCATTCCAATGGCAACAAAAATCGTTGGAATGTCTCATGGTATTTTATTTATTATCTTTTTAATTCTTCTGATGCAAGCCGCACAAATTCATAAGTTCTCAGCAAAAGATAGCATTATATTTTTTGTCGCTTCTCTTATCCCTTTTGGAACATTTTATACAGACAAACGTCTGAATGCGCTTGAAGATAAAATCAAAACTTCTTAGAGCGTATCAAACTCGTTAAATATTTCAACTTCCATTTGGTTGATAGACGAGCTGGTATCAACTTTGATAGCGCGTACACGTGTAGAGAGGTTAAAGTCAACATCTGAGTCCAGATGTTCTTTATTAAGGTTTGTAGCATTGACCTGTATGCTTTTTAAACTCTCTACCAACTCCTGAAAGTTCTCTTCAAAAGGTAAAATCAAAAATTTATTTTCTCCAATATGGCCTAAAAATGAATTTTCCATTTTTAAAGTCTGAATGGCTTCAATAGTTTGTGCAAAATCTATTTCAGTGGCGACGGCGTCATCTTTTCCATACCATTGAGTAATATTATTGTAGTTTTTAATTCTAATAATGATGATATCAAGCATCGCACTGTTTTGTTTTAATACATCAATCTTTTCAAAAGTAAATCTTTTATTATTGAGTTTAGTATTGGGATCGAGATTAAATTGATTATGCATAAGTGTGACATCGCTAAAACTTAAAATATAACTCTCTTCATCTTCAATTTTGGTAGAATTAATTTGATACTTTTTGGTTTTATTATCTTGTACTATTTTTATGATATGTTGGGATTTATCCAGCGTGTTAAGTTGTTCAATCAATGAAGCATTACTACTCGCACTTATATAGCCATTGGCCTCTTCAAATAAGACACCGATCTCAGGAAGTTCTAACTGTAGTGTTTCAAAAGAGTCAAATCCACAGAATTTTAAAAAGGCCTGGTTTGCCATAGAGATAACATTGTCAGTGAGCAAAACAATACCCACATCAATATGATCTACAATCATTTGCGCTTTTTTAGAGATAGTAACAACTTGATGTTGGAGTTTTTTATGTTCCATCTTTTGATTTAACTCTTCAACAATTTTATAAAGCATAATAATAAACTGCTTATTATTAAAAGGCTTTAAGACAAAACGCATCACTTCAAGGTTAACCAATTCAATGAGATACTCACTGTCATTGTGCGCTGAAGTCACTAAAACAATTTGCTCGTCATTACGCTCTTTAATAGCGCGTATCATCTCAATACCATTCATATTTGGCATATTAATATCGGTGATGACAATATCAAAATCTCTACTTATATATTTATCTAAACCTTCTTTACCATCGACTGCGGTCACAATATCGGTAAAAAATCGACCAATAAAATCTTTTGTTTGATCACGAATAATTTCATCATCTTCGACATAAAGAACTGAACAATGTTTACCATATTCTTTTAATTTAACAACATTAATTTCCATTTATTACTCCTGAGGATGCTTTTAATAAGACGATACTAAAGGTAGTTTCTCCATGAGCAGAGACAACCTCTAATTGACCATTTAAATGATCTTCAATAATCATTTTCGACATATAAAGTCCTAGGCCTGTTCCATTTTTTTCATGCTTTGTACTAAAATAAGGATCAAATATTTTATCTATGATCTCTTTTGGAATTCCTCCTGCTTTGTCATGAATATCAATTATAATCTCTTTTTTATTATCTACAATAGAGATATAAATTTCTTTGAGTTCATGGCTGCTCTCTTTATAGGCATCCATAGAATTTTTTATAAGATTTAAAACAACTTGTAAAAGATCATTTCTTTGTGTGCTGAGTGTGATAGAATTTTTATAGTCTCTCTTGATAACAATTGAATTGCTTTTGAGACTACTTTCAATAATTTGAAGTGCTTCATCACAAAGTTTAGCAATATTAACACTTTCCTCTTTTTGGTTGGGTTTAAAAAAGTTTTTAAAGTCATCAATAGTATGAGATAGATAGGCTATTTGTGTATTAATCAGCTCAAGATTCTTCTTCCAGCGCTCTTCATCTATATCTTCTAACTCGATATCCAATAAAAGATTATTCGTAGTCATCCCCATACCGGTTAGTGGTTGTCGCCATTGATGGGCAATCATACCAATCATTTCACCCATTGCAGCAAAACGTGATTGTTTGGTAATGAGTTGATCTTTTGTTGACATTTCATGAGCAAAATGACGTACCACGAAAAAGATGGATAGAAAAATAAAGGACATCATTAATTCTATTGAGAGATAAAAAATGATCATAGTATTATTGCTGTCTATTTCACTATATAGGGCATTAATAGCGCGTATATCTCCGATTTTTTCACCAAATCCATTTTTATCACCATAGATGTCTAGCATACCTTGCGGTGCATCTTTAGGATTACCATGACAGGTCAGACAAGCTTGTGTATTACGACGTGATGGCATAGCAAAGAAAATATAGTTTTTATTTTCCAAAGTAATTCGTTCAGAAAAGCTAGTTTTATCACTGGTATTAAATATTGATACCACCTTAGATTCATAAGTATTGGCTCTGTTCTCTAGATTGGTTGGATTGTCACTTGCGAATTTAAAACGTACTTTGGGAAGTTTATGTTCACTATCTCTATTTTTTTCTTGAAATATTTTATTGATATGTGCGACAACGTAGGTTGATGAAAGCAAGGCGGGATTAAAGTACTCTTTAGAGAGCGTTTCTTCTCCTATGAGCTTATATATAGGAGGTTTTTGATGGTCTGAAATAAATTCTTGAATGGATTCAGAGAAGAGTATACT